>JBDLIF010000333.1:0-3640 GCA_039714955.1 Pseudomonadota bacterium
TTCGACTGCTTTCTGGGTGAAAGTTTCCTCATTCAGTGGTTTCAGGACCTGTGCCAACCCTTTTGCCGCTGCGACCCGGACGCCCATCTCCTTGTCATCCAGGCCCTCCATCAATCTGCGCGCAACGCTCAGGGGCGGCACATCGCGAACCACCATATGACCGGCCTCCTCCGGTTCCTGACTCTCGACCGAGAGTCGGGCGAGGGCCTCGATGGCCTGCACCCGCAGGGTGAACTCCGGGGCCTTGGTCGCTTCCATCAGCGGCGCCAGCGCAGTGCGGTTGCCGAGATAACTCAAGCTTCTGGCACAGATGACTCTCTGTTCAATGTCGCCGATAGCCAGCTGAGTGATCAGCGTGCCCACTGCATCCATCAGCTTGGGTATGTGACGGTTACGCAGGCCGATTGCGCCAATGGCTTCGGCTGCCTCACGGCGCACCAGTTCGTCCTCGTCGCCGAGGGCTTGAATCAAGGCCTCAACCGCCGACTCCTCTTCCGTTTCGGCAAGTACCCGGGCACCCAAACGGCGCACATCCTGCTCGGCATTGATTCTCCGGTTGGAACGCATACGTCGCACGATCTCCTTGTTATCATCCACGATGCCAAGGTACTCCTGAGTGACAACGTCATGCTCGGGTTCCTCCGCGGGGGTGGAAGCGTTGAGTACCATCTCGACGTTCTCCATGGCAATGGCGTCGAGGGTGGACATGGCGGGCTTTACCTCTCCCTCCTGGACGATCCTGGCCGGGGTTTCCGGCAGTGCGATACCCTTTGCGATATGCTCAGGCACCGGTTCTTCATGAATCTCTGGTGAGCTAGTTGACTCAGCAAACCTTTTCATTGCATCCGCATCGAATTCCACGACCTGCCCCTCTATCTGATCGGCAGCGGGGCGGGCAGTCTCTTCCGAGGCATCGCTCTCATCTTCCGTAACCACCTCTTCAGTGGCAGGGACGGATTCCTCCACTAGGGCAATCTTGCCATTGACCGCATCTATGACGATTTCCAGGGGGCGCTGCAGTGGGTTCTCCGCATCTTCTGTCATGTCTTTGCCGGCAGTCTCCAGGGCCATCAATGCACTGAGCGCAGCCAGCCGGACAGGTTGTTGTCTGTCACTCACCGCTCTGCTCAGGCTCTCGATCACATCGGTGTCGATCCGGCCCAGCCTGCCGACGGAGAGCGCCGCTTCCCGGCGGGCCATGGGGTGACCGCCCGGATCGTTGATCAGCTCCAGCAAGGGAGCAAGCGCGGTGGGATTGCCGTTGGTGCCCAGCAGGGTACAGGCGGCGCTGGCGGTCTCCGCGGCACTCTCCCTGATGTTTTTCACGACCTCGCCGAAATTCTCATCGGAAAGCGGATTGTTGATCACCACGGGCAACAGGCTAGTGAAGAGCGTGGCGCGCACCTGGTTGCTTGGATCGGTGAGCATCGGGTAGAGCGCTTCCTGCAGATCGTCCGAGTTGACCCCGCTTTCAGCAATTTGGATGATTGCCTTGATGCTGGCCTCGCGGACCTCTCCACTGGGATCGCGCAACATCAGCACCAGGGCGCTCAGGTATTTTTCAGCCTTCTGTGCAGCGAGAGAGAGGGCAGCTTCGGCGCGCACTTGTGGTGCTTTGTCCATCAGGGCGCGTCCAAGGGCCGTGGCAGCCGCTGAGGTCGTCGACTTTGCCAGGGCACGTGCAGCCCGGCGACGCTGTTGGGGCCGCCCCTCTGTGTTCTGCAACCGCTCGATTACCCGCGCCACGCCGTTGCCGGAGATGTTGACCAGGGCATTCAGGATCTCGTTCTCGATATCCTGCTGTTCTTCATCGTCGATAAAATTGACCAGGTGATCGATGGCGCTTTCCGCCTTGGCCGCTCCCAGCGCCTTGACCGCTTCCATCTGCACATCCCACCAGGTATCCCAGTCATCGTCCCACTCCAGCTCCGGGGGGCGCTCCAGTAAAATTTTGAGCAGTGCATCCACTGACTCACTGCTGCCGATCCTGCCCAATGACTCGGCAATAACAGCGCAGAGCTCTCCGCTGTTATCGTTCTCCAGCGACTCGATCAATGCGGGGACAGCGTTTGTAGAGCCGATCTTGCCCAGTGCCTCCGCCGCATCGATGGCAACATCCAGATCTTCATCCCTCAGACGCTCGATCAGCAGTTCTACCGGGGCCGTATCCCGCAGATTTCCCAAGGCCCTGGCGGTGTAACAGCGGTCGGCTTCGTCACCGGTTTGCAGCAGTTGGCAAAGAACGTCCAGGGTCTCGTTACGTAGCGTCATCTAACTATCGGATTCCTGATTATGGGGGTCACGAGAAGCGAGCAGAATTCATGCCAGACCAGAACGGTTCTCAGTGGTGTCCGCCCAACAACTTCCCCTCCCCACGGGAGGGGATTGGGGGGAGGGCGAGTAACGACATGAAATTCATCATTATTTATATCACCCCCAGCCTAACACTCCCCCGCAGGGGGAGGGAAGTTGAGCGCTGTCCGATTGAAACCAAGTAGCTGGATCTGCATGAGTTCCCCTGGAAAGACGCAGGCTGAAATTTGAATGATTTATTCAACAAGGTCAAACCAAGGCGTGGCCACTGGAACGCATTGTTCAATTATTTTCCTGTCACTGGCTTTATATCGGGAAATGTCAGAAAAGTGAAGAACCTATCTATGGCTACCTATCTGTTTGAACAGATTGATATGCAGCTCCGCTTCTCTTGAAAGGATTGTTCAGAAAATCCCGGCTGAGGCTTGGTCCGTGGAGTCGCATCAGTATGGTGGGCGTGAATCGATTGGCACAGGGGAACAAATGGCTAATTTCAAAAGAGGTCAATGGATTAGAGTTTGTTGATTCAAACGGTTGGTTGGGATGAAATGGATTGCCTGACATCAAGCCATTGTACTGGCCCGTTTATTGCTAAAAATTGCAGGATTAATAAGTCAAAAGTCTATTTCATGAGGCGCGGGAGGCTAGCATGAGTGAGACACCCCAAGAAAACAGCAAGCCGCAACAGGCAAAATCTGAAAATACCACCTGGGGTCCAAAATTATTCATCGCAGCCTTAGTGGCGGTATTGGCCTTTTTCTATTGGCTGCTGATCTACTCCGGCGGCGTCACTGTCCATCACGGCTAAAGGTGAGGGTTATGAGCGAACAAAAAAGCATGGGTGTCGCCAGCCGTTTCATCGCCATCGTCATCGCCTTCGTGGTTGTGCTGGCCGCTTTCTACGGCCTGGATCATTTCATCATGAGCATTCAGGGACTACCCCTGAATGCCGATTTGACGCCCGCGGGATAAACGGCATGACGGATAGATTAAACAGGCACAGCACAGATTGCACTGCCGGCATTTGGTCCCGGCTGTTCTCAACATTGTGGATGACGCTGATCCTTACCCTGCTGGTGAGCGGGGCGGTGCAGGCGGCGGAAGGTATGGCCGCCGCCGATCTGCTGGAGCGAATCTCCCCGGTTGGCAGAGTGCATGTGGAAGGGGAGCCATTTATTGAAGCGGTCTCCTCTGCTGCCATCGAAGAAGCCGTCGAGCCCATCGCCGCCCCGACGCCGAGTCGTTCCGACTACCCGAATATGGGTGTCAGCAGTCGCGCCATTGTCTGGGTGCTGGCTCAGCTGCACCTCTTCTTCGGCGCCCTGGT
>JBDLIF010000334.1:0-3605 GCA_039714955.1 Pseudomonadota bacterium
CAGTGAATACATCCCTGTAGCTCGACTGCGGCCTCCTTACCGCAGACGGTCCTACAACCACACCCCAGATACACCTTCGCAATCATGTGATTAGCACCATGCACGGCTGCGAAAAGTGGCTGAGTTTCAGTGGTAATCAGGTAGATGTAAGAGGGAAGCTGTTTCTCTAAAGGAAACTAATTACTATGACAGAAGCTTACAAGATTTGGTTAAGCGGTCAAGTGCTAGAATAAATTATGCACATATAGTGTGGGGTTGATTACAGAATTTAGAGTTTATTTCTGCCTTGGAAAAGAATGGTGGGTGGATCGATTGTTGTGGCGTCCGACATGGGTTCAGATCCAGCCAGCCAAGGCAAACAGCGATAGTAATACGAGCCAGACCACCAACGAGCGCCAGACCAGTCCCATGGCTGTTTCCGCCAGGTAGTGGTGACGTGAACTCTGTTCTGCGTTATCGGCGTCAAGCAGGGTAGACAGGCGCAGTGCGCCGGTACCGGTACAGATCAAAATGCCACTTGCATTGCTTTCGAACTCATCCATACGGCCTTCATGATAGCTACGCCAACCATAGAGGGCATCTTCGAAACTGCCTGCCACCGCATATGCAAAGGCAGTGAGGCGGGCCGGGATCCAATCGAGGATAGCAAGTAGCTGCTTGCTGGAGTGGAAAAGGTCCAGTTGCCTGTTGGCAGTCTGTAATTTAGGCAGGAGGGTGGCGAGTCGATACAGCAGGGCGCCGCTTGGGCCAAGAAGTAAAAACCAAAAAATCACCGCGAAAATACGACTGTTGGCCTGCTCCAGTACGCCTTCCGCAACGGCTTGGGAGTAGCTGGGGTCGTGGGGTGGGGGTTCATCGTGGAGTAATTCTTTTGCGATAGAGGTGGCCTGTTCTTCGTCACCCTGTTCTCTTGCCTCGATGAATCGGCTGATCTGACGATCGAGATCCTGCGGTCCGAAACTATAGAGCAGTACAAGGGCGGCAAATATTGTCCCGGGGATGCCAAATAGGCTTACATTCAGGAGCTGCTGGAGGAGTGTGGCGGCTAACAGGGGTGGCAATAACAGGATAATGATGCCGCCAAAACCCTGCTGCATCCAGTTCGGCAACTCCTGCCGTTCAAACCAATTGCTGTAGTCGGAGAACCAGTTGAACTGACGCAAATCCTGATGCTCCAGGAGAAATCGCTCCGCCAGCAGGCAGATTAGTATAATGCTTAGGCTCATACGTTAAGTGTCGGGGAATGCTGGAAAAGTTGCAAGTGTCAACTGCTACTCCTTGAAGGAGTACTGTCAGCTGGTGTGCAGCATCCGGAGGTAGTGACGCCAGTCGAAGGAGGGGCCAGGATCGGTTTTCCGTCCTGGTGCTATGGCTGAGTGGCCAGTGATGCGCTCGGAGGTGATTGTGGGGTATCGTGCCATGATCTCCCGGGTGGTACGGGACAGTGTTTCGTATTGAGCTTCTGTATAGGGCTGATCGTCCGTGCCTTCCAGCTCCACCCCGATGGAGAAGTCATTGCAACATGCCTGACCGCGGAAGCTGGAGCTGCCAGCATGCCAGGCTCGGCGATCGAGTGGTACATATTGGATGAGTTCGCCGTCTCGGCGAATAAGCAGGTGGCTCGAGACCCGCAGATCTTGAATCGTGTTGAAGAATGTGTGGGATTTGGGATTGAGTCTGTTAAGAAATAGATCATCGATCCAGGGCCCGCCAAATTCGCCTGGCGGCAGGCTGATGTTGTGGATGACTAACAGGTTTATACTGCTGCCTGGCGGCCGCTCATCCTGGTTGGGTGAAGGGTGGTGTAAAGCATCCGGTAGAAGTACTGGGGCTGCTCCTGGAGCGTCCTGCATCTAGTTTATCCCAATCCTCTTACAGAGGCCTTTAAGGACCATGTCAGTGTGACTGATAATGCCTATCACCTCTCCGTTCTCCACAACGGGTGCCCGGGAAAGGTCGAACCGGTTGAACATACGGGCGCAGTAGCGAATGTCCATGTCTGGCGAGACGGTGAGTACCGGTTTGGTCATGATCTCGTAGATATTCACCCGTTCAGGCGCCCGGTCCACGGCGAGCACCTGACGTGCAATATCTGATAGCAGCACCATCCCTAACTCATCGTCGTCATTACGTTTCTTGACGATCAGGCTCTTGGTGCCTACGTGGATCATATTTTCCAATGCGGTCTTTACCGTATCCATACCGTCAACCAGGTCAAAATGGGTTTTCATGACATCTCTGACGCGGATCAGTTTTTGTTCACTCATAGTTCTTCCTCTACTACTTGGGATAGGGTCTGGATCTGGTGGCTGACGCCTACGGCATCCTCAATATCGATCTGAAAGGCTATGCCTGTCCTGGGTTTTTCATCAAAGTGTCCGGCTTCCGCGATCTTCTCCAGAATGGCTCGGCTAAGATGCTCTTCCACGACCAGCAAAACCATGTCTCGTTGACTTTCCAGGGTGAGTCCCAAAAAGGTCTTTGGTTGTTCCAGTCCTTCGCCGCGGGCCTGGCTTATGACTGTGGAACCGGTGGCGCCGGCCTTTCTTGCGGCATCTAGCACAGCACTGGTCGAACTGTCTTCTACAAGGGCTATGATCAATTTAAATCGCATATTATTACCTCAATCACTCTATTTTTTCTGCTTGTCAAGCCACTCGCTGAGTTGCGCATAGCCCATGACTGTCATGATGGGAAAAAGGCTGGCAAAGGCGATTAGACCAAAGCCATCCAGCATCGGATTGCGTCCTGGTATGTTGTGCGATAATCCCAGTCCCAGTGCCGCCACCAGGGGAACGGTAACGGTTGAGGTGGTAACCCCACCGGAATCATAGGCGAGTGCAATAATGGAGCGGGGCGCATACAGGGTCTGAATGATGACTACGATATAACCGCTAATAATATACCAGTGGAGCGGTGTTCCGCTGATAATGCGATAGCTTCCCAAGGCTATGCCAGCCGCCACACCAATGGCAACGGCAATGCGTAATCCCCATTCACTGATGGCTCCGGCGGATACCTGGTTGGCCTTGATGGCAACAGCGATCAGGGAGGGTTCCGCGATGGTAGTGGAGAAGCCGATAGCGGAAGCGAACAGGTAGACCCAGAAGTAGTGTTGCCATTGAACATGGGTGTGTGTGTCATCCAGGCCGAGAAATCCGGGATCGGTGAGCTGGTTGGCCATAAGCTTGCCTAACGGAAACAGCGCCAAATCCAGTCCTTCGAGGAACAACACCAGGCCCAGCAGGACCATGGCAAACCCTATCAGGACCTCCTTGGGATTGTGCAGCGGCCGTCTCAGTACCAGGAATTGGAATCCGAACAGAATGCCTGCGATGGGTAGCACATCCAGTAGAGTATTGGACAGGACGGTGAGGAAACTGGTCAGGAACATGGTTACAGAAGCATGCCGTATCCCATAACAAAAATCATCGGGGTCAGAGAGGCGAAAGCAATCAGGCCGAATCCATCGGTCATCGGGTTGCGTCCCTTGATACTGGAGGCCAGCCCCACGCCCAGGGCGGTCACCAGGGGTACGGTGATTGTCGAGGTGGTAACGCCGCCCGAATCATAGGCGATGCCGATGATCTCCTTGGGGGCGAAAG
>JBDLIF010000335.1:0-3590 GCA_039714955.1 Pseudomonadota bacterium
GTGTTGCCCGAGCAGGTACATCTGGCATACCGGCTCGATGTGAATGAATTCAGAGGGTTGATTCAGCCCCAGCTGATCGTGGAGACAATCCAATCGACAAACTAGACGAAATGTTGGACGGGGAGGATTCCGCGCCAAGCAGAAGTCAGGTCAAACGGGATATGCTGGCCCTGCAGAAGCTGGGTGAGCGTCTGACCAAGGAGAGCGCTGCTGTCATTGCCCGTATGCCTTTGAGCGGGGAGATGCTGGCCGCGTTGGAGGAGGCGAAGCGAATCAAATCCCTTAACGCCCTGCGGCGCCACTACCGGCGGCTCGGTAAACTGCTGCGCAATGAAGAGCTGGGAGCGATCCACCGGGTCATGGACGAGGTTGATAACAGACATCAGGCTGGCGTGGCAAGATTCCATCTGCTCGAGCGCTGGCGGGAGCGTTTGATCGAGGGTGACAGCGAGGTGTTCGGGGCCTTTCTCAGCGAGTTCCCCGAGGCGGACCGTCAGCACCTGCGGCAGCTGATCCAGGCCGTGCTACGGGAGCGGGAGAAGCAGCAGCCCCCAGCCGCCTACCGGAGGCTGTTCAAATATCTCCGCGAAGTGGCGGGGATTTGATCAGTTGGCGCTGGGTCTTATCAGTAGCTGATTACGCCCAATACTCAGCGGATACACGATGTTACGACTTTTACGTCCGCGATATCTGCACCAAGCCTGAAAGACACGCCGTGAATAGGTCCATCTAGGCTCGGCTGCGGCCTCCATGCCGCAGACGGTCTTTCAGACTTGGCCCAGATATCGCTATAGTCTACTTTTCTTCCACTGGCGGTTGTCGGGCGTAAACCTGAGGTACCCTCGACAAGGTCCAGTTCTCAATGGCCCAGCGCCAGAACTCATCCAGATCTGTCGGCTGTTGCGGCGGTAGTGGTTGATTGAGGTGGGCCAGGGCCTGTAGCAGGGCGTGCATGGGCCGAGACCTGTCTACCGGGGCATCCCGGTACTGCTTGCTCAGTTTTCTGCCCGCCTCATCCACCGCCAAAGGCAGATGGGCATAGGCCGGTTGTTTTAAATCCAGGAGTTGCTGCAGGTGCAACTGGCGCGGTGTGGAGAGCAGTAGATCGGCCCCCCGGACGATATGCGTGATCCCCTGCCAGGCATCGTCTACCACGACCGCCAGCTGATAGGCATGAAATCCGTCCGCCCGACGGATCACAAAGTCGCCGATATCCCGGGCCAGATTCTGTTCGACGGGTTGCTGGATTTGATCTTCGAACAGCGCTGGGATGTCAAAGGTCCGCAGACGCATGGCACGACCGCTACGGCCCATCGGGAGCCCCCGACTGCAGGTGCCGGGATAGACGGCCCCTTCAATGCCATCCCGGGCGGCCAGGTTGATCTCTTTGCGGGTACAGCCGCAGGGGTAGGCCAGGTCTTCTTTGAGTAATTGGTCCAAGGCCTGCGCATAAGTCTCTGTACGCCGGCTCTGGTAGACGATTCCGCCATCCCATGCGAAGCCGAAGCGATCCAGGGTGCGCAGGATATCATTGGCGGCCCCTTTGACCTCCCGGGTCCGATCCAGGTCCTCCATGCGTACAAGCCAGCTTCCCTGGTTGGCGCGGGCATCGAGATAGCTGCCCAGGGCTGCGATCAGTGAGCCAAAATGGAGTGGTCCGGTAGGTGAGGGGGCGAATCGCCCACGATAATCCGTGGATCTTTCGGCTTTGTCAGCATCCATAGCGAAAACAAAAAACCGGCTGACGCCGGTTTTTTTTCAGACAATGTCTGATTTGATCAACCTATCTGTTTTTCACGGATCTCGTCAAGGGTCTTGCAGTCGATGCACTGAGTTGCCGTGGGTCGGGCCTCCAGGCGGCGGATGCCGATCTCCACGCCACAGGATTCACAAAAGCCGTATTCGTGATCGTCGATCATGCTGAGGGTCGAGTCGATCTTTTTGATCAGCTTGCGTTCACGGTCACGGGTGCGCAGCTCCAGGCTGAACTCCGATTCCTGGGTAGCGCGATCGTTTGGGTCTGGGAAGTTGGCCGCCTCATCCTGCATGTGATGCACGGTGCGGTCCACCTCTTTCATCAGATTGGCCTTCCAGGCATGCAGGATCTGGCGAAAATGCGCCTCCTGCTTCTCGTTCATATACTCTTCGCCCTCTGCGGGCTCATAGGGGGCAAGACCAAAGGCTCCCACTCCCTGTTCGTTGGCTTTCTCTTGGGCCATTCAATGACTCCTAAATACCTCTGCGGTGAAACGACTATCTATACCAGAAAGGCAATGGCGACACAATAATGGGGATGAATTCCGCAAACCTGTTCCCTATTCCAATTATCCCACATATGCCTTTATATCCTAGTAAAATCAGTTGACCGCGATCAATGTTTCGCTCGTTTGGAAACCCTACATCGGGTAGATGGTACACAGACGTGGGTTTGGGTAAGCTAGCCCCATTTTTAACTGTTGGGTAATGGGTAGAGATGGCAAAATTGGCAGCACTGATTTTCGATGTGGACGGGACCCTGGCGGATACCGAGAGGGATGGCCATAGAGTCGCCTTTAATCAGGCCTTCAGAGAGGTAGGCCTGGATTGGGACTGGTCTGTTGAACTCTACGGCAAATTGCTCGCGGTGACGGGTGGTAAGGAACGTATCCGCTTCTATCTGGACAGCTTCAATCCGGGTTTCGAGCGTCCGGCTGATCTGGAAGGTTTCATCGCTGATCTGCACCGAAAAAAGACCGACCACTACACCCGCATGCTCTCCGATGGGGCTATTCCCATGCGCTGCGGGGTAAAACGGCTGTTGCAGGAGGCGAGAGAGGCCGGCGTGCGCCTGGCGATCGCTACCACCACCACCCCGGCTAATGTCAGTGCCCTGTTGCAGCATAGCCTGGACCCCGATGCCGAGAGCTGGTTCGAGGTGATTGCCGCCGGTGACATCGTGCCGGCGAAGAAACCGGCGCCGGATATCTACGTTTGGGCCATGCAGCAGATGGGTCTCTCGGCGGATGAGTGTGTGGCACTGGAGGATTCGGAGAATGGGGTCAAATCGGTGCTGGACTCGGGGATTCGTTCCCTCCTGGTAACGACCAATGGCTATACCGAAGACCACGACTTTTCCGGTGCCGGGTTGGTAGTCGACCAGCTGGGAGAGCCGGATGATCCCTATCGGGTGATTTACGGCAACTTTGAGGATAACAGCTATGTGGATCTCGAACTCATCAGATCACTGCATGCCGGGAGCTGATCGGTGATCCCGGTCGCCGAACGGATGGGGCGCATCCAGCCCTTCTATGTCATGGATCTGCTGGCCAAGGCGCGTGAGCTGGAGGCAGCCGGCCGTTCCATCATCCACATGGAGGTCGGAGAGCCCGATTTCGACACCCCACAGCCAATCATCGAGGCAGGGCAGGCCGCTCTGGCCTCAGGCAAGACCCACTACACGCCGGCCAAGGGGATACCCGCCCTGCGGGAGGCAATCGCCGGTCACTACCTGACCGCCTATGGCAGTACTCTCGATCCAGGTCGGATTATCGTTACCCCCGGCGCTTCCGGCGCGCTCCAGCTGGTGCTGAGCCTGTTGGTCAATCCGGGTG
>JBDLIF010000336.1:0-3566 GCA_039714955.1 Pseudomonadota bacterium
CCGTTGGGCCGGGTGCTGTATGTCAGGAGGGGTTCTTGTTGACTGACCGGATTCATGAGCGCACTTTTCACCGGATTAGCGGGTGTCCCCGCTGTTTAACCCAGGCATTGATCAGGGCGGAGGCGGCGCGCTCCACATCTTCCGGGGTTGTTGGCATGCCCAGCGAAAGCCGCACAGCGCCGCGTGCCCGTTCAGCGGTAATACCCATTGCACCGAGCACCCCGCTTACCGCATCCCCCTGTTCGTGACAGGCGGAACCCACGGATGCGGCTACCGTTTCGGCGGCGAGCAAAAGCAATTCCCGACCGCCTACCTCGGGGAAGGAGAGATTGAGGGTGTTGGGCAGGCGCTGCTCCGGGTGGCCGTTCAGTTTCAGCCCCTGAACACCCTGTTGCAGAAGCCTGTGCAAGTGTTCGCGCAGTTCAAGCAGATGGGAGGCATTCTCTGGGCCTTTCTGCATTGCGATCTCTGCCGCTTTGCCGAGGCCGACGATGGCCGGGACGTTCTCTGTCCCCGGCCGCAGTCCCTGTTCATGACCCGCTCCCACGAGCAGGGGGTTTATGGGTGTTCCTCTTCGCACATAGAGTGCCCCCACACCTTTGGTGGCATAGAATTTGTGACCTGCCAGGGTGAGCAGATCGACACCGAGCAGGTCCACGTTTACCGGGATTTTGCCGGTGGACTGGGCGGCGTCAGTGTGCAAAAGCGTGCCGTGCTGTTGCGTGATGGCGGCGATCTGCTCGATGGGCTGAATCGTGCCTACCTCATTATTGGCGTGCATGATGGATACCAGCACCGTATCGTCCCGGATCACTTGAAGGATATCGTCTGGTTCGATCCGGCCGTAGCGATCCACCGGTACCACAGATAGCTCCCAGCCATCCTCTTCCAGCCGTTTGCAGGGTTGGGAGACGGCGGGGTGTTCCACCGCGCTGGTGATCAGGTGGCGTCCCTTTTCCCGCAGGGCACGGGCTACGCCGCGAATGGCCAGGTTGTTGGCTTCGGTGGCGCAGCTGGTAAAGATGATCTCTCCCGGCAGCGCACCGATCAACGCGGCGACCCTTGCCCGAGCCTGCTCCACCGCAGCATGGGCCCGCTGTCCATAGACGTGACTGGAAGAGGGATTGCCGAAGTGCTCTCGCAAGTAGGGTTCGATGGCATCCGCCACCTCCGGGTTGACCGGTGTGGTGGCGTTGTAGTCGAGATAGACAGGTGCGTTCATTGTAGTGCCTGCTCCAGGTCGGCAATCAGTTCCAGAGTCCCACCATAGGCATCACCAATACAGACGATGCCCTCCCGACCATGGGCGAGAAACAGGGCGGCCTCCGCTGCCATGCCGGAGGAGAAGGCGAAGGCGGCCGCAGCTTCTTCCGGGGTGGCCAGTTTGGTCTCCAGGCTGCGGATAGTGGGGTTCAGGCCATAACGGGTATAGAGATTCCCTTCTCGACGACCCTCCACCACATCGAGCAGATCCGCCGTGTTGTCGAAGGCAAAGGTAGTGCTGTTGTAGATCGGTGTGTGTGGGCTGCCCTGAGGGTCTTTCAGCTCGCCGGCATGCACACATCGGGTATCTAATTCGTATTCTTTACTCATTGCTCCACTCCTCCATCAGTTGTTTTTGTACCGTATCGAGAATTGTTGCAGCTTTTCCAGTTTGTTCTCCGTAACCCTATCGCGTAGACCGTTGAGCAAATCTTCGGGTGAAGCAATCACACCATCGGAAGATTCGACGAGGTCTCGCCGATCAGCAGCACTGGCAGAGGGTGTTTCGCGGCAAAAGAGATGACCCTATTCATGATCAGCTTTGATGCCTTCCAGGATCCATGTCTCCATCTCACCCTTGCCTTTTACCGACACCTTGCCCCTGGGTACGCAAATGCACGCATCCTTGAGCAGTTCATAGGTATCCCGGGTGATCTGGATTTTTCCGGGGACGCCATGGGATTCCATGCGGCTGGCCATATTGACTGCGTCACCCCAGACATCGTAGTGGAATTTCTGCCGGCCGATTACGCCTCCGACCACCGGACCGGAACCGATGCCGATACGAAAGCCCAGTCGCCTCCCGTTAAGTTGATATTCGTCGATGTAGGCACACATCTCCAACGCCAGTCGCGCCAGGGCCTGGGCGTGATCCGGGCGTGGGCGTGGGGCGCCGGAGATGACCATATAGTTGTCTCCGATGGTGCGGATCTTCTCCAGGTCGTACTTCGCGACCAGCGCGTCGAAATGTGAAAACACCTCGTTGAGCAGATCGACCATCTCGGTTGGAGAGAGTTCGTCGGAGAGAGCCGTGAAACCTACAATGTCAGCGAACAGGATGCTGACCGAGTCGTAGTGCTCGGCAATGGTTTCATCCTTGTCTTTCAGGATCGCTGCGATCTCCTTGGGCAGGACGTTCTGCAGCAGCTTTTCCGATTTCTCCTGCTCCGCGCGAAGCAGTCCGAGGATGCGGGTCTCTTGGCCGACGAAGTAGTGGAGCAGAATGAACGCGACGGCCGAAACCGTACCGATATTGGCGACAAAAAAGATGATCACCAGCCAGGGTGGCAGGTTGTTGGTAGGGTGTGTGTCCGGCTGTATGACACCACTGACGATCACCAGGCCTAGAAATGCCAGAAACCACCAAGGCGCGTGGTGGCGCTGCCCGAACAGCAGCGCACCGAACGGGCAGATCAGGGACCACAGTATCGCGCCACTTGAATTGACGAATCCGCCCAGAGCCAATTGCAGCAGAAACGGGAGCAGCAGAATAAGCAGCAACTGGCTGAACCGAAACAGCCGGTAGCGGTGTGTCAGTCCGAATAATAGGATGCTCAGGGACGAAAACAGCGCATAGGATATCGGCACCGCTCCGGCCAATGGCTCGTCGAATGCGATATAGATGCCGCCCCACAGCAGGCCCGCCAGGATAAACATCAGACTGGCGCCGACCAACAGCGTCTTTTGCAAGCGAGCGTCTTCACTATCGCCCGTTTCAGCGCCAACGCGCCGAATCACTGCCATCAATCGATCCAGAGGTGCGTGGAGTGACGTCATATCAATCTGCTCGCTTAGAAGGCATAACGCAAGGTAAGATAAACATTGTCATTGTCGCCCAGGGCGCCGAACTGGCCGTTGCGATCGCCTATGAACAGGTTTGCTCCCAGCTCCCCCCATAGGGCGTCACTGAAGGCATAGCGCACCGACGGGATGACATAGCCGTCCTGCTCACTCAGGCCCCAGAAAGCAAAAATATTAAACTTCAGCGTCTGGTGCAGATAGAACTGGGTAAAGCGCAGGGTTGCCACGGTGCGAAGCCTATCCCGCTGCGGAAAGCCGGCGGGCAAAGTTCGCTCATAGGCATCATAGTCATGCATCCACTCGCCAACTCCCTGCACGCTCAGGGTGGTGTCTTCCGCCACCTGCCGGCTGTAGCCCACCAGCAACCGCAGCTGGCTGTTTTCGATGCTCGGGTCTGTGCCATCTGGGTCGTCACGGGAATCGTAGTACCCTGTCTCCAGACTGAGCACACCGTTCCAGAGCGGTCCCGATAAGCTGGCGCCGTAGCTGTTGAGACGCGGAAA
>JBDLIF010000337.1:0-3562 GCA_039714955.1 Pseudomonadota bacterium
CAGGCCCTCGAATCAAGCCACCTTTGGAATGAGGCCTGGCTTTCACCTGAGGGTTGACCCGCAAGAACACTTTCGACACTGATATCTTCGTCAATGTCTTCCCAGTGGATTCCCTGTCCTTTGCCTATCACTCTCCAGTTCTCTCTTTCCTCAGGTGTGGCGTGGAGTAGGCGGGGAAACCATGCAATAGGAGCGGCTATGGTTCTGCCGTCCGCGAGATCGATGCTCAGGGTGTCTTTGTTGACCGACACATCGATTGCGCTAGGCGTCTCTCTGTTAACTGCCAAAGTAGTCATGCCAACTCTCCATTAGGAATATCTGTTTATCTTCAGCGATTTTAAGAATTTTGAAATCTCTACCCTGTTGAAACCACCGCTACTCTGCAGCCTCAGTGGCTGGAGCCATATCTTGGCGATGCTGTCATCCCTTTCAATATGTACATGAGCAGGCTCATCCCTGTCGCCAGAGTAGAAGAAAAAACGATACGGCCCCTCACGCAGTATTGTCGGCATCAATAATTTCCTTATAGCACCCGAGTATGGCTCAGAGCCTTCTGACCAGCAACAGGCCGCAGCCGAAGGCTTTGGCGGGACCGATGCCTTGATACAGGGTTTGGGTAAAGGTTTCTGGGTCGGTTACGGACAGGATACCGGCAAGGTCTAATGTGCTGTAACGAATTGGCCTTGTCGGTCTTTGTTTGTGGGCTTGGTGTTGTATGTAGCCTTCTGTATTCAAGGTTTCCAACTTCGCACCATTTTTTTCCAAACGGGAAGTTAGCCAGGTTTCACCTGCTTGCTGAACAAGCTCGTAAAGTGGATTGCGATCACAAATGGAGGTTTCTTTCCAACCACTTTGTTTTTTCAGGTCCATGACAAGATCATGGCGTTTGGACTTCCCAGTTGAGTTCTTGCGGGTAATGACTGGATTGGCCCTTAAATTGAAGGCAAGCTTCTGTCCGTTGTGCAATTTTGGCTGATACTGTTGCTGATCGATTTGCCAGATGTTGTTCTGGTCTGCCGGGGTGCGTTGGGAAACAATATAAAACTGCGGCCAGCCATTATGGTCGTCACGGCGGAAAAGAAAATCCCGCTTGGCATCTGGGTCATCGCCAAAGAGCTGCCAGAGTATTTGGTGTTCCCGGTAGCTGCCAGTCTCACAGAGTTGACGGGCTAATGCACCGGTGTTGGCGTCTGACCGCAAGCGGATGCGACTGAAATACATGCTTACTCCTCCCTGGCTTTCGCGGCATAGTGTTCGTTGCGTGTATTAAACTGCCAGCGTTTGCGGTTGCGCAGTCTATCCCTGCGTTGATAGATCATCTGCGATTTCATGCCTGGGGTGGATTCTTCCTCTTCCCAGAAAAAACGAGTGTGGTCCGGTACCGGTATTCCTTGACCATGCTGGTGGAGATCCTTGGTGACTTTTTGCAGTCGTTCTGCAACTGGCGGGTAATCATTGAATGCTGCTTTGAGATCACCAGCCGGAACAATCCTGGGATCCAGAGGTAGTGCCAACGGACAGGATTTTCGGCCAAGATAGAGTGGCAAGGCTGGTCGTTGCAGGGCGTCAGCCATCTGTTGCAGTTGGAATGGCGAATCATCCGTCGGAGACAGAGCAATCGTGGTAGCGGCATCAGTACGATAGTCCCGCTGGGAAAGGATAGTGTGCAGTTTGCTTGCATTCAGTTCATCTCGGCGGGTGTAGTGACGAACCTTGCGCTGTTCCGGTGGTACCTGGGTTGTGTGGTAGTCACGCAGTACTTCACCCGGCGAATCGAGCCGAACGGCAACAAGACAAGATTTTTCCAGCGCCTGAAGCCGGTCTTCCTCGTGTCGCCTGATTCCCAGTGCGGCCGCCACCAGCCCGAGCACTGCCGAGCGGGTAGGGTGGTCATGGCTGGGGCGGAACTCACCCACTGCCGTGTCACCCCAGGACGCCATCGGGCCGTATAGATGAAATAGCAGATAGTCCTTCATCACCTCATTCTCCGGTTGCGCAATCGATGATGGCCTGCAGACTGCCTTCACCGGCATGGACATTCAGGGTGGCGGTCCGTTCAGCACCATCACCGTAGACCGCATCCATCTTCTGCCGGGTCTGCTCCATTGCATAGATCGAATGTTTCAACAGATCGGAACCACCCACCGGCTTCAGGAAGGCAACCGAGAGAGAGCGGGGCTGTTGATCACCCGATTCGCAGAGGATATAGGAGGCGCGGGCACGGGAGGCGAAGCTGTTCTGCTTGCCACTGGGTGCGATAGTAGCGGCTGATTGGAGCAGAGCGCCGATGGTCTTGTTTGCCAACTCTACATTACCAGAGAGGTTCTCTGTCAGCAGTTCTTTGTCGATACAGAGATAGAGATAGAAGAGGCCGGCGGCGAATTCGGTCTCGCCCATGTGACCTGCGCCCATGTCTTCCTCTCCATTGTTGAGGTCGTCTACGGCGGTAAAGAAGTCATCCTCCACGGTGACTTTATGGACGCTGATGGCATGGGCAACCTGGGCAGCGGCCTCTGTGTTATAGGTGGGGCTCGATGCGAGCATTCGGCCGAACAGGGCGATGTCCGTGGCAGTGTGTTTCTTGCGCAGCAATGCGAGTTGTTCTTCTGTGGGGGCTTCGTCGCTGGTAGCGATCTCATCAATCAGTGAATTGATGGCCTGATCCTCTTCAGGGCTGAAGTGGGCGAGTTGTTCTATCTCCAATTCTGTGAGCAGTTTTTCAGGATCGGCATTTTCTTTCTCTTTCTTGGAGAGGGTTTTGAGTTTGCCGAAGACACCCGCTATCGCCTTGGACCATTCCACGGCTTTTTTCTCTTTTATCCCTTTCTCCAAGAGTGTTTGATATATTTTTCTGCCCATCTCTTTGGTACGGGTGCCGACATGTCCGGCCAGGGCCTGCTTAAAGGTCTCGGATGTGCGCCAAGCCCTTTTCAGGCTCTGGGATGAGATTCTCAACCGGTTGGCGCCACCCATCATGGCGGTCTTGGGACGACCGAGATCATCCCGGTTGAGGTTCGCGGGTGGATAGGAGGTCAGCAGGTGGAGTTGAATGAATTTACTCATGGTTTCTTCCTTGTGTGTAGGTTGGATTAGCGTAGCGTAATCCAACGCTTCATTGATATTTTGTTGGGTTACGCTATCGCTAACCCAACCTACGTTTTAACTAGTCAAGTTGTTTATTACCCGGGAGTATTTGGGAAATAGTCGAAGGCCCAGCGCTTACGCACCGGGTCACCCCAGTAGAAAACAGAGTCCATCAGGTCGGGCAGGTTGGCGGTTTGATCCAGCATCTGCAAAATGCGGATCATGGCCCCGTAGAGATCATCGTGATCCCGCTGCAGCAGGCGGCGAAAACGCAGTTCACTGACCTGGGGCGGGTTACCGGCCATCTGGTAGGCGAGGGTTTGCCCCGTAGTGTGCCGGACATGGCTTAATAGTCCCACCACAGTTGCCAGACGGTGTTCCCAGTTCCACTCCTCTCCCAGCAGGGGTTTGAGTTGGCGGCAAAGGCGCGGAAACGCTGGATGAAACATCACTTTCTCTGGTGAATCGCAACGTCGCA
>JBDLIF010000338.1:0-3553 GCA_039714955.1 Pseudomonadota bacterium
GTATTGCCGCTGCACCAGCAGATGTTCACCATCCTCATACTGCTGCTGGTGGAACGCCTGCTGACCCTCTGGACCATTGGCGCCGCCGGTTATTCCACCCCCTCCCTCTGGTACTGGGTCACGCCGCTGATCGGCATGCTGCTCTGGCCCTGGGTCTACATCATCCTGCGGGACATCCGCCGCCGCTTTCGCGTCAGTTGATCGAGGGGGTCAGGCATGCCACAAATCTCGATCAAGGATTACCTGCACGAGAGCCAGCTGTTTCTCAGTCGCGCCATCGTTGCCGCGGTGCTCGTCATCATCCTGTTGCTGGTGCTGGCCGGCCGGCTGATCTATCTGCAGGTCGAGAGCCATATTCACTATAAGACCCTCTCCCAGGACAACCGGGTGAAGATCGAGCCCCTGCCACCGACCCGTGGACTGATTTTCGATCGGAATGGGGAGATCCTGGCGCAGAATCTGCCCGCCTACAGTCTTGAGATCACGCCAGAAAAGGCAGGCGAGCTCTCCGCAACCATACAGTCGTTGAGTGAAATCATCCCGGTCAGCGAGGAGGATGTGCAACGCTTTGAACGTCTGCGCCGGCAGCGTCGACGCTTCGACAGTATTCCACTGCGGGTGCGTCTGACGGAGGATGAAGTGGCACGCATTTCGGTCAACCGCCATCGCTTCCCCGGTGTCGATGTGAAGGCCACCCTGCTGCGGGAGTATCCCCACAAGGAGAATACCGCCCACCTGTTGGGCTATGTCGCACGCATCAACCAGCAGGAACTGCAGCGGATCGATACCTCCAACTACAGCGGTACCAGCCATATCGGCAAGAATGGGGTCGAGCAGACCTATGAGGATCTATTGCATGGCCAGGTGGGATTGCAACAGGTGGAGGTGAATGCAAAGGGCCGGGTGTTGCGGGTGCTGGAGAGCCAGCCTCCACAACCCGGCCAAAACCTGTACCTGTTCTTGGACATGCAACTGCAGCAGATCGCCCTGGAGGCGCTCGGTGACTACAATGGCGCCGTGGCCGCCATCGAGATCGAGACCGGCGGTGTGCTGGCCCTGGTGAGCAAACCCGGCTTCGACCCCAACCTGTTTGTCGAGGGTATCAGCAGCAAGGCCTATAAGGCGCTCAGCGACTCCCGCGACAAGCCCCTGTTCAACCGGGCCATCCGCGGTCAATATCCTCCAGGCTCCACCATCAAACCCTTTATCGGTCTGGCCGGGCTGGAGCTGGGTGTGGTTGAATTTCACCAGGAGACCTATTGCCCAGGCTACTACCAGCTGCCCGGCAAGGAGCACAAATACCGGGACTGGAAGAAACGGGGCCACGGTAAGGTGGATATGCAGAAGGCCATTATCCAGTCCTGTGATGTCTACTATTATGAGCTGGCCCGTACCCTGGGGATCGACCGATTGCACCAGTATCTCGCCGGTTTCGGTTTCGGCCAACGCAGCGGAATCGACCTGAACGGAGAACTGAGGGGGCTGCTGCCCAGCCGGGATTGGAAACGAGAGAGACGCCGGCAAGCCTGGTATCCCGGGGAGACCCTGATCGTGGGGATAGGCCAGGGTTATTTTCTCACTACCCCGCTACAACTCGCCGCCGCTACCGCGACCCTGGCCAACCGGGGAAAGCGCATCGCTCCCCGCGTCATTGCCTCCCTGGAGCAGGCGGATGGCACCCAACTGGCTAGCCATGGCCAAATCTCATATCAGTCTCAAGTTAAGCCTCAACACTGGGAGGAGATCATCTCCGCCATGACCGATGTGGTGGAGGGACCCCGCGGTACCGCGCGCAGGATTCGCAGTGATCACTACCGCATCGCCGGCAAGACGGGTACGGCCCAGGTGTTTACCGTAAAGCAGGAGGAGGAATATGATGAAGATACCGTTGAAAAGCACAAACGCGACCATGCCCTGTTTATCGCCTTTGCCCCGGTGGAAAACCCCCGTATCGCGGTGGCGGTGGTGGTGGAGAATGGTGGGCATGGCGGCTCGGTCGCCGCGCCCATTGCGCGCAAGGTGATGGACCAGTATCTAAATCCCGGGAACGGCAGTTAACCGCTATAAGAAAACGCTCATGAACCCCATCCCCCGCGCCGGCCTCTCACTGCAGGATTCCCAGCCCGCCCGGCCCACGGGTCTGCTCTCCTTCCTGCACCTGGACCTGCCCCTGCTCAGCGGCCTGCTGCTGCTGGCCGGCGTGGGCCTGGTGATCCTCTACAGCGCCGGAGACCAGAATATGGGCCTGGTACGGGGTCAGGCAATTCGCCTCGGACTTGCCTTCGCTGCCATGGCGCTGCTGGCGCAGATCCATCCCGACGACCTGCGCCGCTGGTCTCCCTGGCTGTTTGTCGCGGGCATCTGCATGCTCATCGCCGTGATCCTGATCGGTGAAACCGGCAAAGGCGCACAACGCTGGTTAGACCTTGGGCTGTTCCAGTTCCAACCCTCGGAGATGTTGAAACTGGCCCTGCCCATGATGATCGCCTGGTATCTCGCGGAACATCGGCTACCTCCCAGCACCAGACGTCTGCTGGTGGCCGGGGTCCTCACCCTGCTGCCGGTCCTGCTGATCGCCAAGCAGCCCGACCTGGGTACCGCCCTGCTGGTGGCCAGTGCCGGTGTCTTTGCGCTCTTTCTGGCCGGCATCGGCTGGCGCCTGATTGCCATGCTGGGCACCCTGCTGGCCGCCCTGGGGCCAGCCGTCTGGTTTGTGATGCATGACTACCAGCGTCAGCGGGTGCTGACCTTTCTGAACCCGGAGAGTGATCCACTGGGTGCCGGGTACCACATCATCCAGTCGAAGATCGCCATCGGCTCAGGGGGGATCGCCGGCAAGGGCTGGTTGAACGGCACCCAGTCCCATCTGGAATTTCTGCCGGAGCGCCACACCGATTTCATCTTTGCCGTCATCTCCGAGGAGTTTGGTCTGATCGGGGTGCTGGCCCTGCTCGGACTCTATCTGTTTATCATCCTGCGCGGGCTGTTTATCGCCAGCCAGGCCCAGGATACCTACAGCCGGCTGCTGGCGGGCAGCCTGGCCCTGGTCTTCTTTGTCTACCTGTTCGTCAACACCGGCATGGTCACGGGCCTGCTGCCGGTGGTCGGGGTGCCCCTGCCACTGATCAGTTATGGTGGCACTTCCCTGGTGACCATCCTGGCCGGTTTCGGTATCCTCATGTCTATCCATACTCATCGGAAACTGCTGCCCACCTGAAATCATGAAGCTATTAACTATCCTATTTCTCCTTATGCCCCTGCTCTCCACGGCTGCCTGCGCCCACAGCACACAAGCCACCACCGCCATGCAGTCGTTCGCGGCCGAGATGGCGATAAAGCATGGATTTGATCGACGGGAACTGACCGAGCTGCTGAAAAAAACCGCATTTCGCGATGACATCATCAGAGCGATCAGCCGGCCGGCGGAATCCAAACCCTGGCACGCATACCGCCCGATCTTCCTGCAGCAGGATCGTATCGATGGGGGGGTGGAATTCTGGCGAGAGAATGAGATCCTGCTCAATCAGGTGGAACTGCAGTATGGGGTGCCACC
>JBDLIF010000339.1:0-3534 GCA_039714955.1 Pseudomonadota bacterium
ACTCTTTACCGATATTTAAAGATGTAGGAACTAACAGCTGAAATCAGGGTTCAGGTATGAGGCAGGCTATCATGAACATTCGCCAGAAAATATATGCCAGCGCCCTTAGCGACAAAAATTGTTCCGTTAATACTGGAAGGCCTAAATGTCACAGACTAAAATTCTTCATCATGAGACAACGAAGAAATCCTGACATGCAGGATACATGAGATCTCGGTTTTCTTCATCACTTTATAGGTCTGAAGAGAAAGGAGATCGACGATGACAGAGAAAGGTGAAGGTACAGGACAAGAAAAGGAAGTCTGCCAGGAGAAGGGGGTCTGTCCTGCCCGGGGCAAGCGCTATTCTCCCGCTCAGAAGCAGGAGATTCTGGAATACGCCGTTGCCCATGATGTCCAGGCTGCTGCAGAGAGATTTCAATTGACGGGGGCAAGCATCTATGAATGGCGCCGTTGCCTGAAACGTCGTGGAGTGGCGGATGCCTCTGACAAAGAAGGAGGCAAGATCGTAATTGAAGACTTCAAGGCTGAGCGTGACCGAAAAATCCTTGCCAAGTGGCGTCAGCATCCGGGCTATGGGCCAAGCCAGATCCGCAACATGCTCAAGCGGGGAGGGTTCAAGGTTTCGGTTGGGACTGTACGGCATGTGATGGAAGAGAATGGCTATCTTCCTCCGAGCTTGAAACGCAAAGAGCATGTGGGCCGTTACGAGGCGGCCCGTCCTAGAGAGCTGTATCACCTGGACTTCTATCACTTTTACTGCCATAAGCAGAAACAGTGTGTACTCTTTATTGAAGACGATCATTCCCGCTTCATTGCTGGTTGGGCGATGGTGCCGGTAGAGGCAGCCGATCCCGTGATCGAGAGTTTTGAGCAGGCAGTCGGGCGTTATGGCCGTCCGGAGGGGGTGATGACTGACCGGGGTTCAGCGTTTCACTCATGGAAAGGGCTGTCTCGCTTCGAGGCCCTGCTGGAAGACTACGAGATCAACTATTTCCTGGCCCAGGAGGCGGCGGTCAACGGCAAGGTGGAGGCACTTAACGCCAATTTTCAGAAGGAGTGCGTGGAGCAACAGGAGTTCATGGACCTAACCGACGCTGCTCGTGGAATCGGACGCTGGGTGGAGCACTACAACCACCGTCGTACCCATCATGGTCTTGGCGGACTGTTGGTGCCGGCGGACCGGTTCTATGGGATAGCGGAGCAGACCTTGAAACGGATCGAACATGGGCTGGGGGCGGATACGGAGCTGACCCATCCTGACAGCCGGGGTCTGGAACTGTTCCGGGTGGTCTCTCGCGGAGGGAGGCCTCAGGTCTGGCTGATGGGGGAGAAGATTCTTGGATAGAGATTGAAAGTGGGTGGTTGATTCGCGATAGTGTAGGCAACAGAAACCAAACATAGCGAAGGAACCACCCACACCATGAATGTAAAGGAAGAGTGTCAAGAAAACAAGTTGACGATGATAGCTTTGCATAAATTTATAGAGGAGAGCGCTGTGGCAATCGGCCTCTGTTTAGACGGTCCTCTGGTGAGGATTTGCGCCCGAGCCGAGGTCAACCGGTCCCAGGTCTATGAGCGCAAGGGTCAAATTGAGAGGGCCTTAGAGGGAATTGAGTTGCCCGGCCCGGGGCGACCGGCAAACCCTATTGCTGCTACCGATCCGCCGACAAACCGTCAGGAGTGGGATCTGCGCGAAAAAGTCCTGCGCTATCGCCTGGAGCATCCTGATGTGGTAGTGATACATGGCAGATGCAATGCCACCTATAGTAGCGGTTTTATCCGCTTTATCCTGGACCTTGGAGATAATAGTTGGGAAGGCTCGCCGGAACGGTTTTGCCACTTGGTGGAGATCCCATACCCAACGTTTCGGTTCTGGCGGAAACGAGACGAACAACAACCCTATACGGTTTTGCCACGCCGGCCTATTCCAGATCTACTACCAACGGCAAGCGAGGATTTTCGGCGAATCGTGCAGGACTATGCGGCATGGCATGGCAGCTTGAGGGATTTTCTTGGATATGAAGCAATCCGTATGCACTTGCCGCCGACTCAGGTCCGCCGGGTATTGACTATTTCCGGTATGGTGCCGGTGAAATGTGGGAAGACACCGCGTTACCGAGGCTCCACAGAGCGGCTTTGGCCCGGGACAGTTCTGGTAACCGATGGCAAAGAGGTGGAAGTAGTCTTGCTGGATACCGGCCAAGTACTCACCTACACCTGGCAGGGCATGGTTGACCAGGCCACTGGCTGCCATACGGCAGTAGTGGTAACCGATACCGAATGTGCCAAAGGCGTGCATCACGCCTTCAAGGAGAGCTGCGCGTTTCTCGGTCAGCCACCCCAGGCCCTGCTCCACGACAACAAACCGATCTATAGCGACAAAAAGCTGCACGATGCCGTAGAGAAGACCACCAGGATGATTCCTGCTACTCTGAGACGTCCTGAGAACAAGGCTATCCTGGAAGGTGGATTCGGCAAATTTGAACAGGAGGTAGGCCGCATCCATCTGGATGACAGCAGCGAGGAGGACTTGAAGAAGAGTGCTGTCATCGAAATTCTCAGGGCCTATACTGCGGGGAGCGATCACGCGGGACGTGCTGAATTTGACGGCAAGAGCCGGCAGGAGGTCCTGCGCAATGCCTGCCCGGATCCTGACAGGGAGCGAAGATTTATTGAGCGACTGCATGCTGATCACAGCAAACCGCAACGCGAGGACTGCCTCCCGACCCAGGAAGTAGCTCGAAAACTCCTGGACAAAGGTTTTGCCCTTTTTGGAATCGAAGGTCTGGACCCGCAAGGTAAAATCCGAGAGTGGCTCAGTGTACGCTTTGGCCCGGAAGCCATCCGCCAGGGACTTGCGATTTTTGGCACCAAAAGGGATAAGGGACTCCTGCGCAGCGACATGGCCCACCGCTACCTGGTAAAGGTGATCCAGAATTGCCAGCATGAGATCGATCTTCGCCGCCAGGAAGAGCTGTTACGGGAGTTTGCCGAGACTGAGCAAAATGCCTGGCTCCAGAATCTGACACCGGAATACGAACTCCTGAAGGCCGAGTGCGATGGCTCCAGTCCCGAAAAGGATCTCGACTTTCGTGTTAGTGAGAATGCCGTATTCGGCTGCCTGTTTTTACAACGGGCCTTCTGGGAAAACAAACTGAAGGCATTGCTTAAGGATCGGCGTGACCGAATCGCTGCCGTCTGCAACCATGTACGGCGTCTGTTCGAAGCCAGTTGGGAAAACCGTTTTCAACTGATGAGCAAGTTGATCACCTGGGAATATCGGATTAGCGGATGAGCCCGGGAACAGTTGCTGGGGATGAGTAAATATCCAGTCAACCAGACAACGGACAGTTGTTTGAGAAAATATATTATGGGTATTCAGAGTGATTCAATCTGATTTGTCTGTAGTCCTGGCTCCTTTTGACAGTCAGTTGGAGTCAGACAATTCGAGGATAGACTGAGACTCTTTTGTATCTCTCAGTGTCAGGAAATTGTTGATGAAAGTGTTTGACAAGGACACCTAAACCTAAAG
>JBDLIF010000340.1:0-3532 GCA_039714955.1 Pseudomonadota bacterium
GTGCTCGTGCTCGTGAACGATATTACTGGGTCGGTCGGCACATCTTCGTAGCATGGCAACCACCCGTGTCAAGCGTACTTTTCCCTCTTTCAGGAGCTTGGGGTCCGCTATTTGAAGCGCCCCATAAACATCCATAACCTCTGTACATCCCATCGCTGATCCCTCCGTGCACGTGCACGTGTACGTGTACGTTCACATGCACGAGCACGTTCACCAGTCCCCGCCGGAACGGCGAGGCCATCCAGCCCTGCGTTTCCTCGTTCACACGGTCCCCTGTGGGAGAAATGCTACAGGGATGTAGCGGTAACGGACCTAAGGATGGAATGCAGACCTGAGATATGGGTTAACACGGAGGACCGTGGGAACCAGTAACGCATAAAAAAACGGGGCCCGAAGGCCCCGTTTCTACTTCGGCGTTGTCTGGAAAGACAATTAGAAGTTGTGGCTCAGCTGAAAAGAGAGGCCGTCCAGCTCTTCGTTGGTGTCGTCGTTCTCGCGCGCGGTGTAGACAACCTGCGCATCGGTACGCTTGCTCAGGTTGTACTGATAGCCAAACGCATAGGAGTCCTCGTCGGTATCAACAGTGCCAATAGTGGTGCTAAATTCATCATTGATGGTGCCGTACATGGCCTTGAACATGTGATCGCCGAAGCCGTAGCCACCAGAGAGCTGCCATGCTTCAGTGTCATGACCTGTGACACCATCGATATCGTCACGGGTCTCATACACAACGGCCGCGGTGAAGCCGGCCATATCCAGCAGACCGAAACCGAGACGGGTCTGGAATTCATCTTCAGTTGCGCCAGCAGTTAATACTGAGTTTTCAATCTCCTCGACCGCGGCAGAGACATACCAGGGGCCATTACTGTACATACCGGCCAGGGAGTAGGCATTCAGGAAATCGTCGGTAGAGTCAACCTGAACCGCGGCGCCGGCCAGGGTAAAGCCACCCCAGTTCGGCGAGATGTAGGCAAGCACGCCATCTTCGCGACGATCCTTGAACAGACCGGTATGGCCAGCAATGCCGGCACTGCCGGTATCGTAGTCAGCGATGGTATCGGCGAACAGATCCAGCTTGCCGGTGGACATCTTCATCGGGGTGTCGTGACGGCCGGCCAGGAAGGTACCGAAGTTACCCGCCAGTCCGACATAGGCATTACGAGCACCCAGGGTGCCGAGCTCATCGCCAACCTTTACACCAAACTCCATCTTGTAGATGGCCTTCAGACCGTTGCCCAGGTCCTCGGAACCCTTGATGCCCAAGCGGGAAGACTGATCGGAAAGACCCACTTCATCATCCAGGGTTGTGTTGTCGTCGACAAAATCGGTAGCGACGCGAACCTTACCATATACGGTTGAATCGGCCATGGCGGCTACAGGGGCGACCAGCGCGGCGGCTATTGCCAGAGAGAGTACTTTTTTCATTGCGTTTACTCCAAAGGTATTAAATGTGTAATAAATTGACTACGGTGTGAATAATAGCCAAGGGTTTATCCTAATGCAAGTATTATTTGTAAAAAAAATACATTTCCTGTTCATGTGACATTTATACAACAAACAGATGATCAACAAACATCAAAAACTATAAATCAATAGGTTATATAGATTAACTAGAACCAATATAGATTATATAGGGGCATAAATCGCATGAAGGTCAATCGATGTCTCACAAAAACCCATATAACCCGACTCGCCACACAACAGCCTTGGGTTAAGATAATTATCTGTGATAACAAGCTATTAGAGGGTTATTTGGAGAAAAAAGAAGACAAACAGGGCCCAACTGCCGGATTGGTGGGGCTAACACCTAGAGCTAATAAGGTTATTTCAATCCAGCGCCGGCATGACCCGCGCCTGGAGCAGTTCATTCAAGCCCTTTAACTCCGCATAGGCCTCCGCCACTGCCTCGATATAGCCCAGGGTGCGGGGGATATCCTGGAGATAGCCCGGTTTGCCGTCCCGCCGGTTGAGACGGGCGAAGATGCCGCTGGCCTTGAGGTGTCGCTGCACTCCCATAAGGTCGAACCAGCGCAGGAACTGCTCCTCATGTTCTTTCCGCAGAACCCCGGACTGCAGCGCCAGCTCGAAATAACCCATGACCCAGGCCTCGACCCGGGCCTTTGGCCAGTCGATATAGCAGTCGCGCAGCAGGGAGACCAGATCATAGGTGACCGGTCCCAGCACCGCGTCCTGGAAATCGAGAATGCCGGGATTGTGTCTCTCCGTCACCATCAGGTTGCGGGAGTGGTAGTCCCGATGTACGCAGACCCGAGGCTGCTCCAGCGCACTGTCGGCCAGCAGGCCGAAGGTCCGATCCAGCATGTCATGCTCCGCGTCCGACAGATCCAGTCCCAGCTGCCTGCCCACCAGCCAGTCGCGAAACAGCTCCATCTCCCGCAGCAGCAGGGCCCGGTCGTAGTCCGGTAGAGACTCCCGGGGACCACAGGCCTGGATGGTGACCAGGGCACCCAGGGCATCCGCATAGAGCCGATCGACACTATTTTTGTCCAGCCGATCGAGATAGAGCCTGCTGCCCAGATCCTCCAGCAGCAGATAGCCCTGTTGCAGGTTGCGGGCATGGATATGCGGCACATTGAGCCCGATGGCCTCGTAGGCCTCCGCCACACGGATGAAAGGCCCGGTGTCTTCTTGCTCCGGCGGCGCATCCATGGCGATATAGCTCCTCTCCCCCACCCCGATACGAAAATAGCGCCGAAAGCTGGCATCACCCGAGGCTGGCTCGAAGGTGAATCCATCCATCCCCGGCAGAGAGGCGAGCCAGTCTTTCAGTTGTTTGATTCGTTGAGGCATAATAAGCGCTATCTGGTTGAACAGTTCTCAAGAAGAATGAATGAAAATGAATCATGTATCAGGTTGAACTGAAACCCAGATCCATTAAAGACCTCAAGAGGCTGCCAAAACCAGAAGCCAGAAAGATTGTCGAAAAGATCAAGAATCTTGAACAAGGTCTTAGCGGCGACATCAAGAAGCTAACAAACTTCACCCCGGAATACAGGCTGAGGGTTGGCAACTATCGAGTGTTGTTTGAAGTCGAAGAACGTACAATCGTAGTCTATCGTATAAAACACCGAAAAGAAGTATATTCACAGAGGTAAAGTCATGGAACTCCATCCACAAATTTTAGAAAAAGAGGGAGAACAGGAGTTTGTCGTCCTTCCTATTAAGGAATACCAGGTATTAATGGAGTTGGTACATGATTACGAAGATCTCAGAGATTTAAGAGAAGCCAAGGAAGAATCAAAAGACCAAGAAGGTGTTTCGCTTGAACAAGCAACGAAAGACTTAGCTTTGTAGAAAAAACGCCTGCCACCGCCGTGGAGCCTACAGGGAAGTATTCACGGCGTATACCGACAGCCCATACACGATTGCTCAAGACACCAAATTGAACTTTGCACAAAATCACATATAACTTCCTGATTACCCCTGAAACTCAGCCACTTTTCGCAGCCGTGCGTGGTGCTAATCACATGATTGCGAAGGTGTATCTGGGGTGTGGTTGTCGGACCGTCTG
>JBDLIF010000341.1:0-3524 GCA_039714955.1 Pseudomonadota bacterium
ACGACCACACTGGGTGAGCGTGTCTGGGAATGCCAACATAAATTCCGCCTCACTTTTGGACCATTGAGTATGGATGATTATCAGCGCATGTTACCTGGTGGCACCAGTCTTACTGCGCTGATTGCTATTGTGCGTACCTATGTCGGGGACGGGTACAACTGGGATGTATGCCTGATTCTGAATAGGTCCGAGGTCAGACCGACTTTACTCGGTGAGTTCGGGCAGCTGGGCTGGACAACCTGGATGTCTGACGAGGTACCGGATCAGGATCCCGGGGATCTATATTTGAACCCGATGCAGGAAGTAATCTGAACCCGCCATGTAGTGGGACAGATTTAATAACAACGAGACGTAGGTCGGGTTAGACGCGCAATAGCACCAAACCTGAATCCGGCACAAAGCCTTGCGCGCGACCTAACCCGACAAAACTAAAGAATGAGCTGAATAGTCACCTATTTTATTACAATGAACGTAGCAGACTTGTACTAGGAGAATCGATATGTCGGAGATCAGTCGTACCGCCCTGTTTGGCAAGCTGAATAAAGTCGCCTACAAGGCGATCGAGAGCGCCACCGTATTCTGCAAGATGCGCGGTAATCCCTATGTAGAGCTGGTGCACTGGCTGCACCAGATTCTCCAGGTCAAGGACTCGGATCTGCACCACATCGTCAAACAGTTTGATATCAATCCATCCACCCTGGTCAGGGATATGACCGAGGCGCTGGACAGCCTGCCGCGCGGTTCGACGACAATTTCCGATTTGTCGATACATGTCGAGGAAGCGGTGGAGCGTGGCTGGGTCTATGGCAGTCTGATGTTCGGAGAATCTCAGGTGAGGACCGGGCATCTGATGGTCGGCATCGTCAAGACCCGGGGCCTGCGCAACGAACTGCTGTCGATTTCAAAGGAATTCAACAAGATTAAGTCCGAAACCCTATCCGATCGATTTGACGAGGTGGTGGCCGGTTCGCCCGAGGAGGGCCTGGGTGCTACCGATGGCTTCAAGGCGGGCGGAGGCGCTGTACCCGGTGAAGCCAGTGGCGCCATGCCACCGGCACAGATGGGCAAGCAGGAAGCGCTCCGCCAGTTCACGGTTGATCTCACCGAGGAGGCGCGAAGTGGCAAGATGGATCCGATCGTCGGGCGCGACGAGGAGATCCGCCAGATCATCGATATCCTGATGCGCCGGCGTCAGAACAACCCGATACTGACCGGCGAGGCGGGTGTCGGCAAGACCGCGGTGGTGGAAGGCTTCGCGCAGCGCATCGCAGCGGGTGAGGTACCGCCTCCGTTGCAGGGGGTCACCCTGCGCTCGCTGGACGTGGGGCTGTTGCAGGCGGGCGCCAGCATGAAGGGCGAATTCGAAAACCGGCTCAAACAGGTCATCGAAGAGGTTCAGTCCTCGGAAAAACCCATCATCATGTTCATCGATGAAGCGCACACCCTGGTCGGTGCGGGTGGGGCGGCGGGTACCGGGGATGCAGCCAATCTGCTCAAACCGGCGTTGGCGCGCGGCACCCTGCGTACCGTGGCGGCAACCACCTGGGCGGAATATAAGAAGCACATCGAAAAGGACCCTGCACTGACCCGCCGTTTCCAGGTGGTACAGGTGCTGGAGCCCAGCGAAGAGAAGGCCATCCTCATGATGCGTGGCGTAGCCAGCGTGATGGAGAAACACCACAAGGTGCAGCTGCTCGATGAGGCATTGGAAGCCTCCGTGCGTCTGTCCCATCGATATATCCCCGCACGTCAGTTGCCGGATAAATCGGTCAGCCTGCTGGATACGGCCTGTGCCCGTGTGGCGATCAGTCAGCACGCCGTACCGGCCGAGGTGGATGATTGCCGACGCCGCATAGAGGCCCTGGAGACTGAGCTGCGGATCATCGAGAGGGAACAGGCCGTCGGCGTGGATACAGGTCAACGTAAGGTTGATGCCGATGAACAACTGGCCGAGGAAAAAAAACGGCTGGACGAGCTGGATGGTCGGTGGAACACCGAGAAGGAACTGGTGGAACAGATCCTGGATCTGCGTGGCAGGCTGCGTGGACAGATTGGCAAGGTGGAGGGTACCGACAGCGAACTCGAACAGGCGGCTGAAGAGGCAGCCGAGGATGTTTCCGTTGAGACAGCCACTCCCGTCGAAGGGGAAGACCCAACCTTATCGGAGGCGGAGCGTGAGGCGTTGCTTGATGAGTTAAAGGGAATGCAGGCGAAGCTGCATGAAATGCAGGGTGAACACCCACTTATTCTGCCCTCCGTGGATGAGCAGGCGGTCGGCTCGGTGGTGCAGGACTGGACCGGTATTCCCGTCGGCCGTATGGTCAAGAACGAGGTCGAAACGGTGCTGCACCTGGCGGATATCCTCGAACAACGCATCATCGGCCAGCGCCATGCGCTGGAGATGATCGCCAAGCGTATTCAGACCTCGCGCGCCAACCTGGACAACCCCAACAAGCCTATCGGCGTGTTCATGCTGGCCGGCACCTCCGGTGTCGGTAAAACGGAAACCGCGCTGGCACTGGCGGAGGCCATGTATGGCGGTGAGCAGAACGTCATCACCATCAATATGAGCGAGTACCAGGAGGCCCATACGGTTTCCACCTTGAAGGGTGCACCGCCCGGTTATGTGGGTTATGGCGAAGGTGGTGTGCTCACCGAGGCGGTCCGTCGCCGGCCCTACAGCGTGGTACTGCTGGATGAGGTGGAAAAGGCGCATCCCGATGTGCACGAGATCTTCTTCCAGGTATTCGACAAGGGCTGGATGGAGGATGGAGAAGGGCGGGTGATCGACTTCAAGAACACCCTGATCCTGCTCACAACGAATGCCGGCACCGATCTCATTACCAACCTGTGCAAGGACCCGGAGCTGATGCCGGAGCCGGAAGGAATTGCCAAGGCATTGCGGGAACCCCTGTTAAAGGTATTCCCACCTGCCCTGCTGGGGCGCCTGGTGATGATACCCTTCTATCCGCTATCGGATGAAATCATTGCCGCGATCGCCAAATTGCAGCTTGGTCGTATCGGCAAGCGCATCATGGAGAACCACAAGGTACCGTTTACCTATGATGATGGGGTCGTCGAACTCATTACCGAACGCTGTACGGAATTGGAGAGCGGCGGACGTATGATCGACGCTATCCTGACCAATACGGTTTTACCCGCTATCAGTCAGGAGTTTCTAACCAGGATGATGGAAGGTAACCTGGCCACAAAGGTGCATGTTTCAGTCCGTGAAGCTGAATTTTCCTATACATTCGATTAATTATTAGGCATGTGTTAACTGTTTAACCTTAATTAGTGCCCGTCCAGAAACTCCCCCTCCCACCGGGAGGGGGCTGGGGGGAGGGGGAGTAACGGCATGAAATTCAACGCCATATGACCGCCCCCACCCCAGCCCTCGGCTTTGGCTTCCTGCGTCGCTCTACCACCTCCATCCCTGGAGGCGTCCACCGCAGGGGGAGGGAATGACCTTGTTTCTAGACGAACACTAATTATAAATGGGTATCGTGGAGAAGGCATCGGAT
>JBDLIF010000342.1:0-3508 GCA_039714955.1 Pseudomonadota bacterium
CTCACGATAGAAGTTGTCATCGAATGCCTTCAGGTCCGTATTGGTCGCATCCAATACCTGGCACAGGCGACGCAGTGGCTTCTGATTGATATAGGCCGCCGTGATAAACAGGTTGTATAGCCCAGCCTCATGGGCCAGCAGACTGCTGTCATAGACATATTCATAGAAGACCACGGGATCGGAATAGGTATAGGCGATATTCTTGCAACCCCGATCTTTAGCGGTAGTAATCACATCCGCTGGATCGAGATGGTATATCTGCTCCATCTCCTCACCACCTTTTTGGGAAAGTTGCCAGTTCTGGCAATTGAGACAGTGAAGATTGCAGCCCGCGGTGGCGATGGAGAAGACGGGCGATCCCGGGTGGAAATGGTAGAGCGGCTTTTTCTCTATTGGGTCGATATGGATAGATGAAGGCCGCCCATAGGTGGTTGCCCGAAGCTTCCCAGCGAGATTCACCCGCACACGGCAATCGCCGGCGCCTCCTTCAGGAATCGTACAGGCACGGGGGCAGAGCTCACAGATTACCTCTCTCATGGTCTAGCTCGCTCGGCCAACTCTTCAGGACTGGCCAGGTGGTACCAACTCGCCTCCTGGTAGCTGAGGTCACCCGAATCAAGCCGCTGTTTGACCGCGGTCAGCTCTATCTTTCTCCAGTTCGGTGATGCGCTTGTATTCTGGGGAGATTGCTGTGCGAGGAATAGTGCAATCAACAGCAGCGTAAGAGCCAACAGACCAATAAGCCTGGAGTCACCTGCATGCCAATATTTGATTATCCGCGGCATGGTTGCGCATTTCTCTAAAAATCCACTCTACATAGATTTTAGACAATTTAGGCACAGAGGGGTGCCTGCTCAGATCTCTGTCACAATGACGCTACGGACACGACTAAAACCTAACCCTATTTCACTCTTCCGTTACGAGTTTGGAAATATAAGCAAGCAACGCCTCGACCTCATCGGCCTCGAGCTCGGCAAACAGCGAGTCGCTGTTTTCATGGGTGCGGCGTCCGCTGGCGAAATCACCGAGCTGTTTACGCAGGTAGTTGGGATACTGTTTGACCAGCGGAGGAGTCTCCTTGTCCTCCTTGCCAGCCGCCTTCTCACCATGGCACTGGATGCAGTCCTGAAAGATATCCTCCCCGACCTCCTCCATCTCTTCCCGGGAATCAAACTGAGCGAGGGTCTCGGGGTCCGGTTCATAGGCAGGCACGTTCAACTCAGCTGTCGGTAATTGCGTGACGTAAGCAGCCACCGAGGCGATGGCATCCTGATTGAATCGCCAGTTTTTAAAGACTGGCACCATTGGTTTGTTGATGCGTTTACGCTGCTTGAAATCGGTCAACTGCTTTTCAATGTAGAACTGCGGGAGCCCGGCGATACGGGGGTATTTCCCCTCCTTGCCACCCCACCCCGAAACACCATGACAGTTTTTACAGTGCTGAAAGATCTGCTTGCCCACGGAAACATCCGCCAGCAGACCGCCGACATGTAGCGCCAACACTAGCGGCAGTAAATATCTCGCTTTGATAAAACCCATTTGAACGCTCTCCAGCATGACAATTTTTACGCGACCCTATCCAACAAATCCATGAATCTTTTTGAGCCGACGCCAGAACCGGCGCCATGAACCCGGGGTAATCGAATAGCACTGGCCATTGCAGGGATAGAGCTGCACGCAGGAGTTCTTCTCTAACCGCGGCATACGCTTGATCAGTGACTCGAGCTTTCCTTCGAGCGCCTGCATGCCCTCGGCCCAGCGAACAGGGTCCGCATTGAGCACAGGCGCAACCAGCCCGGTCAGCACCAGCAGGCTCTCTTCTCCTTCCTCCCATAGGGTCGCATAATCATCGGGCACCGCTGCAGTTGGCACATCAACAATTTTTGCCAGTCCAAGGGCCAGCGGATCATCAGCATAGACCTTGCGATAGGCTACCGGGCCAACTTCCGGCAAATACCCAACACCCGACAGCCAGAGGCCATTGATGCTGAGCCGGCCCTCCACCTCCCGCTGCTGATTGACCGCTGACTGAAACAACAGCATCTGCATCTCGTTGTTCAGCTGCCGCCAACGTCTGGCATCCTTCCCCGCGGGCATGAAGGGTTCGATGTGGCGACCAACCAGCTTGCCATGGGAGTGGGTCGTGAGCTCGGGACAATGGTCAAGTCTCAGATACCACCTTGCTGGATTCGGGGTCAGGAGTTGAATATTATCCTCGGCAAAGTGCTGGTTGAACTGTTCTGCGATCCGTTCGGCCTCCGGCAGCGTGATACGGAGCGGCTCAGCATTGAACAGCAGCAGTCTGTCCCGGTCTGCGCGGAGGTGCACGGGATCCGCCCGCATCCAGCAGGCATCCTCAACATCCCCACCCTCTCCAAGATAGCTGACGGCACCTTCCGGCAGGTCTTGCCCCTCACTCGATGAGACCTCGAAGCGTGAAAAGAGGGTGGTGGGGAAATCCTCTCCCATCACCGGACGGCGGTCTGCCCGGGAGAGCAGTCGCTCCAATGTCGGAACCGAGAGCCTGATGCCGGCCGATGCCAGATTTGGCATAGGTCCCAAGAGTCCCGGGATCACCAGATGCAATTTGGCTGAGGGGGCTGTCATAGATTGGATCCAATCCAGCGGTTTCAGCCCAGCAGGAGGTAATCCAGCATCAGCCCGAGAAACACGACCATACCGAAATGGTTATTATTGAGGAAGGCCTCGAAACAGGCCTTGGGTTCGCGTTTCCGGCTGATGAAGAGTTGATAGGCAAAGAAGCCCGCGCCAGCCAGCAGGCCCAGATAATAGACCCAGCCACGATCCGCCATCATGCCGGTCAGGGTCAGCAGCCCCAGCAGCATCAGCTGCAGAAGACCAATGATCGGCAGATCGTAGCGACCAAACAGAATGGCGGTGGATTTCACCCCGATCTTCAGATCGTCCTCCCGATCCACCATTGCATACTGGGTATCGTAGATCAGGGCCCACAGCAGGGTGGCGGCGAACATCACCCAGGCTACCGGAGGCAATGACTCGGATACCGCCATGAACGCCATGGGCACCGCCCAGCCGAATGCCGCGCCAAGCACCACCTGGGGTAGATGGGTGTAACGCTTCATGAAGGGGTACCCCGCCGCGAGGAAGACTGCTCCGACCGACAGCGCCATGGTCTGCCAGTTGAGAAAAAACAGCAGCGAAAAGGCGAGCAGACAGAGCACCACAAACACGCCTACCGCCTCGCTCGCGCTCACCAGACCACTGGCAATGGGTCGTTCCCGGGTTCTTGTCACCCGCCCATCGATTTTACGGTCGGCAAAGTCATTGATCGCACATCCGGCGGAACGCATCAGTGTCACCCCAGCCATGAATATCAAAACTGTTTTCCAGGGTGGCTGCCCATTCCCCGCAACCCAAAGGGCCCACAAGGTCGGCCACATCAGCAGCAGGATGCCGATGGGTCTATTCAGGCGGATCAGCAAGGCATAGCGGCGCAACCGCTCCTGCCAGGTGACGGTGCCGGCTT
>JBDLIF010000343.1:0-3496 GCA_039714955.1 Pseudomonadota bacterium
TTCAGGTACTCCAATGAGATATCAAGCGGAGAGGGAGATAGCGTTTTGAGAGCGTCTGCGGCCATGGAAGGCCGCAGTCGAGCGTACAGGGATTGTATTGACAGCGTGTCTTAAAACGCTATCTCCCTCTCCGCTCCCCGTTTGAACTCCGAAACTTGAGCTCGTAAGTAATTCATGAGTTGCCATCCCCGGCGGGGCAAGGGTGTTCTTTTTGACCCCCGGCCCAGCCATCTGCCGTGCAGGGCAGGGATTGTTCCAGACAATCCTCTGCATTTCCTCCATCCTTGGAGGTCAGATGTACAAATGCCGTGGGGGCAGGAAGCCCAGGAACGGCCAAGCCTCGCGTTCGCCGCGCTGCGTTTGTCCACTGGACTTAGAGACGGCTTCATAAGTTATTATTGCGTTGCCATCCATGGCGGGTCATGGGCATTTTAAAGTGCTCCCGGCCCGGACTTCCTGTCCGGTCGTTCGCCAAGTTTCCTTGGTCCATTGGACCAAGGGACTTGGCTCACCCCACAAATTTCCCTTGCTGCAGGCGTTGGGCCTCCATCAGTTCCAGCTCCCGTGAGCCGGAGATGACGATCTCGTGATCGGGTACGAAATCGAGTTCCGGTTGCAGCCTTTTGTAGGGTACGGCATTGAGGATGACCTTCATGGCGTTCAGGCGGGCCTGGTGTTTGTCGATGGAGCGGATAATGGTCCAGGGCGCATGGGTCGTGTGGGTGCGCTTGAGCATCTCGTACTTCTGGGTGGTGAACTCGTCCCAGCGGTCCTGGGCCTGCACATCAATCTCAGACAGTTTCCACTGCCGCAAGGGGTCAGTTTTGCGTCTCTCAAACCGACGGGCCTGCTCCTCCTTGGTCACGGAGAAGTAGAGCTTGACCAGGATGGTGCCCTGGCGCACCAGATCCTTCTCGAAACCGGGACAGCCGATCATGAAGTTTTCGAACTCTTCCTTGGTGCAGAAGCCGAAGATCGGTTCCACTACCGCGCGGTTGTACCAGCTGCGGTCGAACATCACCACTTCACCACCACGGGGGCAGGCTCGGACATATTTTTGGAAGAACCATTGGGTCTTCTGCTCTTCGGTGGGCTTGCCCAGGGCGACCACCCGGTAGTGTTTTTCGTTCATGTAGCGGGAGACACGACGAATGGTGCCGCCCTTACCGGCCGCATCCCGGCCTTCGAAGAGGATGATCATGCGGGTACGGGTCTTTTCAAGATACTGCTGCATCTTGATCAGCTCCGCCTGGTAGGGTTTGAGCACTTCCTCACGGCGATAACGCCGGATGGCCTTTTTCTGATTTTTCTTAAGTAGGGCGATCATCTCCTGCTGAGCCTCAAATTCCTGCAGCAACTCTTCCAGCCGCACCGGCTGGTCGTTGAAGAGAATGGTTTCCGGATTTTTTATGTCATCATTCATGTTGTCTGCCCCGTGGAAAGATTGCTCAGTTCAAATGAAGTATATTAATCTTTTTGAATGAACGATGTATGGATTTTTTTATCAGAGTCATGACTAGAATCAAAGCCGATAGGCCGACTCGATCTGCTCCCTAGTTAGAATGCCCTGAATAGTCACGGCTCGGTGACGACCAACCCTTTCCACATAGAGGGCTTCGGCACCGCTCTCCTGCAGCTTCTCCATCGCTTCCTGGAGGCTGGCCAGCATCGAGATGCTGGTGAGCTGGTAACGGCGGGCCGGAATTTCCAGCAGATCGAGTTCATCCCCGTTGCCCTCTTCGATGTTGCGGGCCAGATCCACCCCGGGCATCAGGACCAGGGTGTTCGCGCTCTGTTGATCAATCAAGATCCATTCCGGGGCCTGTTCGAGGATGTGGGCGGCTGAATCCCGAGTCAGCAGTGAGCTGCAGCGCAGAAAGTTACGTTTCATGACGCTTGCAACCCCCACCCGTCGTAGCGACTGCATCACAGGATCGGTGCGATAGTCCAGGCCACTTGCTTGAAGCATGGTGATGAAAAGGGATTTTTTCTGAAACAGTTCGCTGCTGGTCAGACTGGCCACCACAATGGCCAGCATACCGGGCATCACCACCTGAGGGTTGTGGGTCAGCTCGATGATCGCGGTTAAGGCGGCCAGCGGGGCCTGCAGGCTGGCACCCATCACCGCACCCATGCCGATCAGGGCATAGAAACCCGGGTCGGACACAGGTCCCTCGAAAATCAGTCCTGGAAGAGGCGCGATAACACCCCCCAGGGCGGCGCCGATAAACAGCGCGGGGCCGATCATACCGCCGGGAACACCAAGTCCGATGCAGGTGGATGTGGCAATGATCTTCACCACGACCAAGAGGATGAGCAGGGCGAATGCGGCTTGTCCCAACAGAATGGTATTGACCGTGTCATAACCGATACCGAGCACTTCGGGGACCAGCAGGCCACAGAGGCCCGCGATCAACCCTGCAAGGGTCGTCCGCTGCCAGAATTCGAGGTTACGGCTTTTTCCCGAGGTCCACTGCAGCAGATGGACAAAGGCCGCCGACGCAGTCCCGGCAGCCAAGCCAAGCAACAGGACGATACTGAGTTCCTGCATGGAGCCCAGATGCAGGACTGAGACCTGGAACGCCTTTTCGCCTCCCAGGAAGTAGAGGGAGAGGCTGTTGGCGCTGACCGCCGCCAGGATGATGGGAATAAAACTGGCCAATGTGTACTCCATCATGATCACCTCGAGGGAGAAGATCACCCCGGCCAGGGGGGTATCGAAGGATGCCGCTATGCCGGCGGCGGCCCCGCAGCCGACCAGGGTGCGGATACTGTTGTTGGGCAGGGACAGGTGCTGGCCCAGGAGAGAGCCACTGGCCGCCCCCAGAAACACATGGGGGCCTTCCCGGCCCACTGAATGGCCACTGATGATGGCAATGGCGGCACCGAAAAACTGCAGCAGAAACTCCCGCGCGCCGAGATGGCCCTGCTGGTAGGCGAGCCGCTCCATGATCCGGGGGATACCCAGCACATAGAGCCCCTTGGCATAGCGGTGGAAGACGAGGCCGATCAGAAGCCCGCCTGCCAGCGGCAGCAGAAAGCGTGCCAGGGGTGGCAGGGCCTCATAGTTCTCCGGCAGATGGCCAGGCAACATACCGGCCTGGGTGGACTCCACCGCCAGGCGGAAGGCAACGATCACGGCGCCAGCGAGAAACCCGGTCAATAGGCCCAGACCGGATAGCTGAAGCAGCGCATCGGGTCGAGAGAGGTGCAGGCGATGGCGCTCCAACCAGTTTGCAATGGCTTCGGAAAACAATGTGATGGACTCCAATCAGGGTAGAATAGCTCTTTGCCAAACATAACGGAGAGCAGCAACCTTGTCAGCAACCGCGATGCAACTCGATCGGCCAGGGGACTATGAGACCACCAGCGAGCTGGAGCTGATGGAGCGACTTCTGCCATTGGATAATGCCCGCATCCTGGAGTTGGGTTGTGGTGGTGCCTGGACCACTCGGCAGCTGGCGGAACGACATCCCTCAGCCAGGTTTATCGCTAC
>JBDLIF010000344.1:0-3496 GCA_039714955.1 Pseudomonadota bacterium
CCTTTATCGACCTCTTCGATGGGGTGGCAGGAGCGATCTTCGTGGATGGCCTGGGGCATCTCCTGCAAAACCTGAGTGCGCCGGATTGGCTGGTGGTGTTGCTGGCGGATGGGGCCGGTGGCGGAGTGCAGGTGGTGGCAACCTTCATTCCGATCATCACCGCGCTCTATCTGTTTCTCTCGGTGGTGGAGGATACCGGGTACATGGCTCGCGCCGCCTTCGTTATGGACCGCTTCATGCGTTCCATCGGCCTGCCGGGCAAGGCCTTTGTCCCCATGATCGTCGGTTTTGGCTGCAATGTCCCGGCGGTGATGGCGACCCGTACCCTGGAGAGTGAGCGGGAGCGCAAGCTGACCATCCTGATGAATCCCTTCATGTCTTGTGGGGCGCGCCTGCCGGTCTATGCCCTGTTTGCCGCCGCCTTTTTTCCCGCCAACGGGCAGAATCTGGTGTTCAGCCTCTACCTGATCGGCATACTGGTGGCGATCCTCACCGGCATGATCATGAAACGCACCCTGCTCTCCGGTGAGAGCAGCGGTTTTATGATGGAGTTGCCGCCTTATCATCTGCCCACGGCCAAGGGTGTCGCCCTGCGGACCTGGGACCGGGTGAAGCTGTTTATCAAGGAGGCGGGGCAGGTGATCATTCTGATGGTCTTGGCGATCAACGTGCTCAACTCCATCGGTACCGACGGCAGTTTCGGCAATGAGGATACGGACCAGTCGGTTCTCAGTGCGATGGGTCGGGCGGTAACCCCGGTGCTGGCCCCCATGGGGATCAAAGAGGATAACTGGCCGGCAACCGTGGGGATCTTTACCGGGGTATTGGCCAAGGAGACCGTGGTGGGTACCCTCGATTCACTCTATTCCAATCTGGCGGCGGATGAGAACGGCAGCAAGACGGCGGCACAGCTCTTCGACTTCTGGGCCGCGATCCGCACGGCCGTGGCGACGGTGCCGGAGAATCTGCTAGGGGTAAAGGATAAGCTTACCGATCCGTTGGCCATGGATCTGGACGACATCGGTTCCAGCGAGACGGCTGCCCAGGCTCAGGCGGTCAGCATGGATGTGTTTGGCGCCATGGCGGCCCGCTTCGACGGCCAGGCCGGGGCCTTTGCCTATCTGCTTTTTATCCTGCTCTATTTTCCCTGTGTCGCCACCATCGGCGCCATCAAACGGGAGACCGGGGCGGCCTGGGCCGGTTTCGTGGCCGCCTGGACCACCGGGGTGGCCTTCCTCACCGCCAGTCTCTTCTATCAGATCGCCACCTACAGCCGGCACCCGGACAGCTCCATGGCCTGGATTGTCGGATTGCTGGTGGGGTTGGCCCTGGTGATCGTCTCTCTGCGTGCCTGGTCGGCCCGGGGTCAGCAGAGGATCCGGCAGATACGGGCATGATCCTCTCTGATATCAAACACTATCTTGCCGAACGCGGCCAAGCGACCCTGGCGGATATCGCGCTCCACTGCGATGCGGATCCGGATGCGGTAAGGGGGATGCTGGAGCAGTGGATCAGGAAGGGCAAGGTGGAGAGGCGTATGGCCAGCGACTCCTGTGGATCGAACTGCTGTAGCTGTGACCCCGCAACGGTGGAGATCTATGTTTGGCTTGGGGGGACGCCCGGCCCGGCTACCCAAAGACTGCACTTCAACCTGAACTGCCAGAAACGGTAGCCTGATTTTTCTTGTTGGATATAACGCATTGCGTTATAGTTCATTAATGTAGAAATCGTGGATTAGCATAAGTGAATGACATGGCAAAATTACCCAATATACATCCAGGTGAGATACTGCTGGAAGAGTTCATGCGACCCATGGATATCAGCCAGAACCGTCTGGCGCGAGCTATCGGTGTACCTCCCCGGCGTATCAATGAAATCGTGCATGGTAAGCGCGCCGTGACCGCGGACACGGCCTTGCGTCTGGCTCGCTATTTTGGCACCTCCGAAGCCTTTTGGATGGGGCTGCAGACCGACTATGATCTGGAAGAAGCCCGTGAGCGGTTGGGTGACCGCCTGGAAAAGGAGGTACACAGCCATGCCGCCTGATAGCAATAGGTTTTACAGGTAAGTACAAACTGGGAAGAGCCCCTTCCAGGCAAGTGAATCGAATGTGGGAATGTTAGAATTGGTGCCATTCGTTCTAGCAAAGTGTAGTAAAAGCATGAATCAATCGAGTCTGACCCTATAATGCAGGTTAAGAGAGTCGTTACTGTATGGCATTAGCACCAACAAGCATCAAAATATCTCCGAATGAATATTTGGAAGGCGAAAACCGTTCGGATGTGAAGCATGAGTACGACAATGGCTATGTCGTTGCCATGGTGGGTGCAAGCCGTTCACATAACCTGATTGCTCTGACATTAGCGTCTGCTATCAAACAGCACACTAAAAGCTCACCGTGCCGTACTTATATGTCGGATATGAAAGTGCGAATTCAAACACAAGGTAGTGATCTTTTTTATTACCCTGACGTTATGGTTTCATGTGATGATGCCCCGCCAAGCGAATATTACGAAGACAATCCCGTACTCATCATAGAAGTTCTATCTCCGTCCACTGAGACAAGAGATAAGCTGGAAAAATTGGCCGCCTATAGCAGCATCCCGTCCCTGGTTGAATATTTCACGATTGCGCAAGATAGAGTAGAAATACATCGTTATTCCTTGGTTGATGTAAACACTGTGCTCACCGAGTACCACGATGGCGATACGGTTGAAGTGTCGTCTATTGAATTATTGATTCCAGTAAAAGACATCTACTTGGATGTTGCCGGCAAGCTGTTTAATGAATAATGGAATAAAGCGAATGGGGATTTATTCAATGGTTCTGGGGAAATGATACTTAATTATGGAAGCTTTGAATCAATTAAGTATTGTGTCACCAGAACTACCGTGTCACCAGAACTACCACCAGAACTACCAGAACTATCACCAGAACTACGCTCAGTTGAGTGATGAGGCTTGAATGAAAAGAAGATTAGCGTTTTTTTAGAATGGGGGTTGACAAGAGTGGCCTCATAGAAGGGTGGGCATTGCCCACCATTATACCGTTGGGATAGGCAGCGTCTGGTGGGCGGTGCCCACCCTACGATACTAGCCCAGTGCTTTTCGGAGATAATGGATATTCCCGTTCCAGACTCGCTGAGTTCCAGGGCTTTTTCGATTTTTCTGCCATGGATCGAGTGTATCCAGTCGCGGCTGCCGATCTCGCCAATGAGCAGGTGGTCCGTATTCTTTATGGGGTTGGATTTGAACAGGTCGCCCCGGGATTCAATAACTTCCACAATATCTTTTCTGGGGCCGGTGATGAATGGCACTTACTTAAGCTTTTTCGGATGACCATATTTCCTGACATTCTCCCTGGCTAACTGCCGTGGCTTCGTCAATAGCGGAAAGGGTTTGGGCCTTCGTTTGACAGCCCTTGGCTCAATGCGTCCTGGACGATTCCCAACCTTTTGCTGTGCAATCAGGATGAATAGGTTGGCCAGTTTCTCATT
>JBDLIF010000345.1:0-3486 GCA_039714955.1 Pseudomonadota bacterium
ATGAGCGGTTGTGGCCGTATCCATGCTGGTCTGAGTCCGTTGATGAGAGATAATCGCATAGACGGCGGATTGCTGTTCGAGATAGGTTTTGAGTGTCGTTGCCATAGTCATATGGTGTCTCCTCACTGTAGTGTGACTGCACGCTATGTCTCCATACTTTAGTTTATATTTATTAATTTATTGATCCCTGTGGTGAGAGGTTGAAGGAACTTAGTGGCTAAAAATAGTACTAATTAAGTACCATTAAATAATCGAGCCGAGCCCATGCTGACACTCAGCAAACTCAGTGACTATGCCATCGTACTCATGGCCTTTCTGGCCAGACATGACGAGTACCGGGCAAGTGCGGGGACCCTCTCCCAGACCACCCAGATTCCCATGCCCACAGTGGTCAAGCTGCTTAAAATGCTGGCGGCCGGTGGCGCGCTGCAATCGATACAGGGACGGGGAGGTGGTTACCGGTTGGGACGTCTACCCGGAGACATCAGCCTGTCGGAAATCATCGAATCGATCGAGGGACCGATTGCCGTTACAGAGTGCAACCGTGAAACGGGGGACTGTCGCATCCAGGATGATTGTCAGGTGCGTCCCCACTGGCGGGTCATCAATCAAGCATTGCGAGAGACCCTGGCCGCTATCAGTCTGGCTGACCTGAGCAGTCCCGGATTGCAGATCAGCGCCTCCTGGCAACTCGAGCATGCGAGTACCAGACAGGGCAGGGTAGAGATTGCTCCAGCAATGCTGAAAACTTCACCCTGACCGGGAGCAGAAACAACATGAATGTTGTTCCACAATCAGCCCATCCCACTCACCCAACGGGCTATTGGAATATTGAGCGGGTCCGCCGTGATTTTCCCCTGTTGGGCAGACGCCTGACTGACGGCAATGAACTGGCCTACCTGGACAATGCCGCCACCACCCAGAAGCCTCGGGCGGTGATCGCAGCCGTGGAACAGTACTACCGGCAGGAAAATGCCAATGTTCATCGGGGTGTCTATCGCCTTGCCGAGCGAGCCACCGCGGCCTATGAGCAGGCGCGGGAGCTGGTCCGGGAATACATCAACGCCGCCGAGGCGCATGAGATTGTCTTCCTGCGCGGCACCACCGAGGCCATCAATCTGGTAGCCAGCAGTTTTGCTCAGCGCTTCAATCCAGGTGATGAGGTGGTCATCACCACCATGGAACACCATGCCAATATCGTGCCCTGGCAGATGCTACGGGAGCAGCGCGGCATCGTTCTGCGGGTATGGCCGATCTCACCCTCCGGCGAACTCGATCTATATCGACTGGAGGGATTGCTCAATGAACGCACACGCCTGTTGGCGTTGACCCATATCTCCAATGTCCTGGGCACCATCAACCCGATCGGCCAGATCATTCAGCTGGCCCATCGGCATGAGATTCCCGTTTTGATTGACGGGGCTCAGGCCGTACCGCACCTACCCGTTGACGTCCAGGCCCTGGATTGCGACTTCTACTGTTTTTCGGGGCACAAGCTGTTTGGCCCAACCGGCATCGGCGTGCTCTATGGCAAGGAGCGCTGGCTCGAATCCATGCCCCCCTATCAGACGGGTGGGGAGATGATTCGCTCCGTCAGTTTCGAGCAGACCACCTTCGCCGAACTACCTTACAAGTTTGAGGCCGGCACGCCGCACATCGCCGGGGCGATCGGATTGAGCGCCGCCATCGATTATCTGAACGCGCTGGATCAGGAGGTCGCGGCGCGTTATGAACTTGAGCTGCTCGGCTATGCCAGGGCGCGTCTGCATGAAATTCCGGGGCTGCGCCTGTTGGGTGAGGCGCCACACAAGGCCCCTGTGATCTCTTTTGTTATCGACGACATCCACGCCCATGATCTGGGGACGGTGCTGGATGAACGGGGTATCGCCATCCGCGTCGGTCACCACTGCGCCATGCCACTGATGACGTTTTACGGCGTAGCGGCAGCAGCCCGTGCCTCACTGGCCTTTTACAACACCACTGATGAGATCGACCGGCTGGTGGAGGGCCTGCACTATGCCCGGGAGATACTGACATGAACGGTGATCTCCGCGATCTCTACCAGGAGATCATCCTCGAGCACAATCGCAGTCCACGCAATTTCCGTGTCATGCCGGACGCTCATCGCCGGGTCTCTGCCGACAATCCCCTGTGTGGTGACAGCTATCAACTCTTTCTCAAACTGGATGGAGGACGGATTGTGGATATCAGCTTCCAGGGCAGTGGCTGTGCCATTTCCAAGGCCTCGGTTTCCATGCTCAGTGAAAGAGTGATGGGCGCCAGCATCCAGGAAGCGGAGAAGCTTTTCCAGTCTGTGCATGCCTTACTGACCGGTGAGCAGTCAGCTCAGTCTGAACAGCTGGGTGAATTGGAGGCATTGGCTGGCGTGCGAAATTATCCGATACGGGTGAAGTGCGCCACCCTGGGCTGGCATGCCCTCAAGCAGGCCCTCGAGGAGGACCAGCCGGAGACTGCTACCACCGAATAGGCAAGCAACATGCGGACAACAGAATCAATCACTCGGCTCTATCTCGCCCCGAGCCTCTGCCAACGCCTCAAGGCCATGGTCTGCACCGGTTATCCGGAAGAAACCTGTGGCCTGCTGGTGGGGCGGCAATCCAGCCTTCGGGTTCAGGTCTGGGATCTGGTGCAGGCGCGCAATCTGAACCGCGAACGGGCAAGGGACCGGTATGAGCTCGATCCCAGGGATTTTGTCGCCACCGATGCCATGGCTCGCCGTCAGGCGATGGATATCGTGGGGATCTGGCATTCACATCCCGACCATCCGGCCAGGCCATCGGTGACGGATCAAGCGGCGGCCTGGGAGGGTTGGTCCTATGTAATCGCCTCAGTCAGTCGCAAGGACATCGAGGATCTGCGCTCCTGGCACCTGTTTGAAGACGGCTTCACCGAGGAGGTCATTGAATATGATTGGTAGAGTCACAGTGCGTATTCCCACACCCTTGAGATCCCTGACCCAGGGTGCTGACGAGGTACTGGTTCCCGGCGCCACCGTAGGCGAGGTGCTGCATGGCCTGGATGATTCGCTGCTGCAACGCATCCTGACCCCGGAGAGGGAGATGCGGCAGTTCGTCAATATCTATCTCGGTCCGAAAAACGTGAGCACCCTGGACGGTCTGGCCACTCCGGTCAAGGAGGGGGACGTGCTCTCCATCATCCCGGCCGTGGCCGGTGGCAATCCGGGCCAGGAGAAAGACCGCTGGCTACAGGAGCTGAGGAGGCGCATCCCCGCGGTGACGCCAAGGGAGGCATTGGCGCTGCAGCGCCGGGGAGCCCTGCTGCCGGACACCGGCGAGCGCTATGCCTCGACGGGCATGTGGGGGCAGAGAGCGGAGCAATAGCCTTTAATAAGGGGATGAGCTACCCGGAGTAAAACGAATGGAGAGCATCTACCGCGAGCGGGGATTTCTTCCAGAGACCGACCCATTGACAGCATTCCCGCCTGAATCCGAATTGAGCATGCTG
>JBDLIF010000346.1:0-3464 GCA_039714955.1 Pseudomonadota bacterium
AAGCATTTGCGCAACTATTACGGTTCGTGGAATGAATGGTCGCGCAATGCCTCGTTACCAGTGATGTCCGTAAAGCTTATGGGTTAAGGGGCAGCGGTTTACGGGGTACTGGACCCAGCTGGCAGGTAGCCGCCAGTGCGGGATAGTTGCCATTATTTGTGAAACAGAATCCGATATTCTGTTTCAAACTCCTGCGCTGGCACGGATATGAGACAGCGGGATTATCCCGTTTCGACTCACGAGCTGAGTGAAATCCTTGCCGTTGCCGGGTTCACCGCCAGGATTCGACGCTTCGATGAAAGCGGTGAACCCCTCGGTCGCTACGTGGCCTGCTGTGTCGCCCGCTTGCGCCGAAGCAAATCAAACGCCGCGCAAGACGTATACGGTCATCGAGCGCGCCCCGTGTGCACCCATCACCAGCGCTTGCTCGATATCCGCGGTTTTCGAGGGCCCCGAAATGAACACGCCCCAGCCCCCGCCCAGCTTGCCCAGGTGACGGACGGCCTCGCTCATGGTGCCGGTGATGCGGTTCTCGTCCACCACCGTGATGAGATGCTCGCAGATGAAGACCGCGTTGCGCGTGACCAGATCTTCGCCACTGATCCACACGGAGCCGTTTTCCGCCACCGCCAGGCGAGCCGGTGCGATGGTGTAATCAATGTCCTTCAGCTCGTGGGGGTCGCGAACTGCCGAAGGGTCGCGATTACCCTCCACGCCCTCTATCAGGGAAAGGACCTGAAGATTCTGATCGACCAGCTCGGCGGCCCTTTGTTTCACATCACCAAGGTCGTCGCCTTGACCCAGACGGCCGCCGACGCCTTCGAGGACCTCGACGAAATGCTCCCGCGGCGGCGCGTCGAGGGTGGCAACCGCTACCTCTGGCATGGGGGTAGGTTCGATGGAAGAGGGTGCGAGCGAAGCGAAGAATTCTTCCTTGCTGGCCATGTCATTCTCCCCGGTTCTTGCGGTACCAGTCGGCGAAACTTTCGGCAGGAGGTTTCGGAAAATCTCTGCTCTTGCTCCAGCCGCCGATCCGCCGTTGCAGTCTTTGCGGCAGTATCCGCAGTCCCAGGCGCGCCGTGGCCATGGCTATGGACAGGCGTCGGGGGCTGCCAAAGATCTTCCCGACCAGGGGCATATAAGCGTTCTTGCGGTACGGAAGCTTCTTCTGCTGTGCCAACTGCTCCCGGTGATAGGCGATGGTCTCCCGCAGAGGGACTTTCACCGGGCAGACGTTGTTGCAACTCCCATTGAGGGTGCAGGCCCAGGCCTCGGAGTTAGCCTCCGGGTTGTCTCCGGCTATGGCCAGACCGATTGGGCCGGGTATGAAGTAGTGGTAGCTATGACCGCCACCGCGCCGATACACGGGGCAGGTGTTGATACAGGCGCCGCAGCGGATGCACTTGTAGATTTCGGCGTGGCGCCGGTCGGCCATGCGCAGACTCCGTCCGTTGTCAACGATGACGATGTGCAGCTCGCAGCCGGGCTGCGGTGCACCGAATATGGAATTGTAGCTGGTCGATGGCTGACCCGTCGCGTTTCGCGCCAGCATGCGCATGAGCAGGGCAGCGGAATCCACGTCTGGGACCAGCTTCTCCATGCCCATGACCGCGATATGCAAATCCGGAAGGTGTGCTCCCATGTCGGCGTTGCCCTCGTTGGTACAGACCACGAAGGCACCCTCATCGGCGATGGCCATATTGACACCGGTCATGGCCGCGTCGGCGCTCAGGAAATCCTGGCGCATGCTCTCCCTTGCGGCGTGGGTCAGGTAAGTGGGGTCGCTGGCGCCGGCCTGGGTTCCGATCTTCTCGTGGAACAGCTCGCCGATCTCTTCCTTTTTCAAGTGGATAGCGGGCACCACGATGTGGGAGGGGGGCTCTTCACGCAGTTGCAGAATACGCTCTCCGAGGTCAGTCTCGATGCACTCGATACCCTGCTTTTCTAGATGGGGTACCAGGTGGACCTCCTCCGTGAGCATAGACTTGGATTTGACTAGTTTCTTCTTGCCCCGCTCCTTGAGAATACTGACAACGATCTCGTTGTGCTCCTTCGCATCCCGTGCCCAGTGCACCTCCATGCCGTTGGCTTCGCAGTTGCTCGTGAACTGCTCCAGCAGCTCCGGCAGGTGGGACAGCACATAAAGCTTCATCCGGCTGGCGGTTTCCCGCATCTGTTCCCATTCTGGGAGGGACTTGGCCTGAAGGTCACGCTTGTCCCGTAGTGCCAGCAGGGCCGCGGAATGCCAGTCGACTCTGGCTTCGTCGGCGGCGAAGGTTTCAACCTTGCGGGCGTGAGTTTGATTCATGGTATGCCTCCGTCAAATCACCTGATTCAGCAACGCAGAGAAGTGCATGACCTCTAGGGGGATTCCCTTGCGGCTCACTACCCCTCCGAGACTCATCAGACAGGAAGGATCATAGCCGACGATCGCTTCGGCTCCCGTGGCAAGGTGGTCGGCCACCTTGTCGTTAGCCATCTTCCCGGAGATGTCCCGCTCATCCACCGAGAAGGTACCGCCGAATCCACAGCATTCGTCACGGCTCGGTTGGGTGATGGTCAACTCGGGAATTCTCGACAACAGGGCCTGAAGCTTGTTGACCGGTCTGGCGACGACAAGCTCCGACGCCGTGCCGAGCCCGAGCTGGCGCAGACCATGGCAGCTCATCTGAAGACTGACAGTCTTTCTGAGCGGTTTCAAGGGATGGTCGAGAGGAGCGATATCGTGCAGGAACTCCGTGAGTTCGAAGATCTTACCGGCCAGCGCATGAAAGTCCTCGAAGGATGTAAGGCGTTCGAGGTTCTCTCGGGCGGCCACCACGCAGCTGGCGGCGGGGGCGACAACGGCATCGCAAGGTTCTTTCAGCAAAGCCTTACCCAGCGCCTCAACACTGGAGCGCGCCTGTTCCAGACAACCCGAGTTGGTCATCAGCTGGCCGCAGCAGGTCTGTCCCTGGGTATAGCTCACCCCATGTCCCTTTGCTTTCAGCTTTCGCCAGAGTTCATTAAATCCGACTCCATTTTCTAATGATAGACAATTCAGAACTTGAAGATCTTGTTCTTCGATATTTGCTATTGGACCTGGGCGCGTCATTGCTTCTATCCACGGTAGTACTATCTCAATAAGTAGTATATATAGAATAACTAGAAAGAATAGTACTATCAGAAATTTCATAAAATGTGCATTAAATAATATGTTAATAGTGAATTTATATAATGTCAAAGCTAAGCTTACTTTTAGTAAAAAATATAATATTAACTAATAAAGAAACCAGATACTAACAAACAGAAATGAGCAATAGTAAAATGGCAGAAATTATCCAAATATAACATTTCAAATATCCAAATATAACATTACAAATGTCGTGAACATGTTATTAACATTAAACCATCAATCATGAAAAAAATTATTTTTATTTTGTCTACCTTATTCATATCTGTTCTTGTTTAGCTTTTTCCTGAGC
>JBDLIF010000347.1:0-3461 GCA_039714955.1 Pseudomonadota bacterium
TATGGACGCCTATGTGGAGACGCTCTCCCGTGCGATAGAGACCCCTTGTCCCATCTATCAGGCGATCGGGGTCAAGGTGAATGGACGCTATGAGCAACTGAATGCCAATATCCTGCAGATTGAGAATGAGTATTACAGTACGGTGCGTCCCAAACAGATCCCCATCGGTATGGAAAAACCGATTCTGGCCCTGCAGCGGCGTGGGGTTCGCTACCTTGAGCTGCGTTCACTGGATGTCAATGCATTCCATCCCCTGGGCATAGACGAGCAGCAGATCTACTTTCTCGAGGCCTTCATGTTGCTTTGTCTGTTGCTGGATAGCCCCTCCATCAATGTCTTCGAACAGCGGGAGATCGACCGTAATGAAGGGGCCGCCGCCCACCGTGGACGTGATCCGAACCTCTACCTGCAGCGCAACGGCAGCGAAATCAGCCTGCAGGCGTGGGCCCGGGAGCTGGGCGAGGCCATGCGCCCCGCCTGCGAGCTGCTGGATAAGGGGATGGCAGTACCCTGTTATAGCCGGAGTTTGGATCTACAGCTGGCGCGGGTGGAGAGTCCGGATTTGACACCCTCTGCCTTGATGCTTACTGAGATGCGGAACAATCATGAGAGCTTCTTCATGTTTGCGCAACGAAAGTCCAGAGAGTACTTCGATTATTTTGCCAGGCAACCGCTCTCCGATGAGCGTAGGGCGTACTTTAACCAGGCAGCGATGCTCTCCTGGGAGAGACAGCGCGCCATCGAGAGCACTGACGACGTCTCATTCGATGAGTTCCTGGTGAACTACTTTGCGCAACACTGATCAATTACTGATCTCGATGGTGAATTTTGGCGCCTCGTGCAGATGGCGCTTGACCGCGCAAAGCTCCATTGCCCGGAGGATGCCTGAGCGGTATTTTTCCGGGAATCCATCCGGTAGTGTCAAGTGGAGTATCATTTCGCTGAAGAGCTTCTTCTGCTCATCCCGCGCACACTCCATCCGCAACGCTATGCCTTCCGTTGAGAGATTTCTCGACTGACAGAAGTTCCAGGCAAAGATCCCGGCGCAGCTGGCAATGGAGGCGAGGAAAAGATCGAAGGGTTCAGGCGCCGAGGCACTGCCGCCATACTTCTCCGATTGGTCGGTCTGGATGACGAAATCCCCGATCTTGGCATCGATGCGTTTCCCGCCAGGGAAGCTGATATCGACTGTTTCCATCAGCTCATTCCCCAGTCAGAGGGTGGAGTTCCTTGATCGGTCCGTCGTTTTTCGCTTCAACCTGGGCATAGAGATTGTTGAGCGCCGCCTGCAGGGCCTCTTCGATCACCGGATGGTAGAAGGGCATACGGATCAGCTGGCCCACGCTCAGACCCTGGGTGACGGCCCAGTTGAGCAGATGGGCGAGGTTCTCACCCCGGGTGGTGATCATCTCCGCACCCAGCATGCGGCCACTGGTCTTGTCCGCATAGACGCGGATGATGCCTCGGTTCTGTCCCATGATCATGGCGCGTCCCACCGGGGCCAGCTTGACCTCGCCGATGACGGCCTTATCCAGGTCAAGTTCATCGTAGCGGGCGCCCACCAGACAGATATTGGGATCGCAGAAGTTGATCGCCAGCGGCAGCTTGCGCTGGAAGGCGGTAATGCCATCGCTGGCGGCGTTCTGCCCCGCAATCTTGCCTTCGTCCCCCGCCTCATGCAGGATCGGGCGCTCCCCGTTGACATCACCGGCGAGGAAGATGTGACTGGTACCACACTGCATGGTATTGCGATCGAAGAGAGGGATGCCGCGTTCGTCCAGTGCTATGCCTGCATTCTCCAGCATCAGCCCCTCCACATTGGGCGTGCGGCCCATGGCGCAGAGCAGGGTATCCACCAGTACGGAGTTTTCTCCCGCGGAGACCCGCAGCTGCTCCCCCTCTTTGCTGATCTCCACCGGCTTTCCCAGGTGGATCTCGAAGCTTTTACGCATGATCTCCAGGGCCATCACGTTGACTTCGGGGTCGCTGGCACCGCCGATGGTCTGCGCAAGATCGAAACCGGTCACCTCGATATCCAAGCGGCTGAGTGACTGACCCAGCTCCAGTCCGATCACGCCCAGGCCGATGACCGCTACCGATTTTGGCAGATCCTCCTGTTCGAAGAAGCTGTCGGTGGTCATTATCCTGTCACCGAAGGTCTGCCAGGCCTCGGGTACCAGCGGACGTGAGCCTGTTGCGATCACGATCTTGTCCGCGACGACCCGATCGCCATTGTCCAGCTCCAGGGTGTGGGGGTCGACGAATCGGGCATAGGCCTCGATGAATTTGTCACCCATGTTGTCCGTGCTATTGGAGAGCACACGGTCGACGAAGTTGTCCCGCAGGTCTTGCACATGCTCCATGGCTTCAGGCAGATCGATGTTCATCTCCTGGTGGCCATCGACGCCGTAACGGCCAAGATGGGTGCGTCGATGATAGTCCTCGGCGACCTGGATCAGGGCCTTGGAGGGCATACAACCGACCCGAGCACAGGTGGTGCCGGGTTCTCCTCCATTGATCAGTACGAAACTTTTTCCAGCGGGTCCGACTCGGCTGGTAGCGTTGAGTCCCGCAGTGCCGGAACCGAGGATGGCGACATCAACTTTCTTCTCTGCCACGGATGACTCCTAAAATCTGTTGAATGAATGGCCTTCAATTCTAATGGCTGGCGCGGGTAATTTCAGCATCTCTATTATATGGTTTCTACTGATATACTGATGAAGCTGGTCTAAATGAATTGAGTGGGTTATGGTCTGCGCCACATTTTTTTCAGGAGACCGCCATGAAATACCTACTACCTATCCTTCTGCTGCCATCGCTTGCCTTCGCCGAACCACCCGAAGAGCAGATGAAGGCGCCCTCATTCGAACAGTATAAATCGACGATGCAGCCCGTACTGCAGGATAGCCTGCCCGCGATAAAAGAGACCCGGGCCTGCATGAACAAGGCGAGCTCCAAAGAAGAGTTTGTGAAGTGCGTAAAGATTATGGAGGATAAGGCACGTGCCACGCGAAACAAGATGGGCATTCCAGAAGATAAAACTCCGACTGCCAAGGTGTCGGATGATTTTGAATGGAACGCGCAGACCAAAGAGAGCGTGTTGAAAGACGTAGATCGATCAATTCAGTACAACAGCGCCTTGCAGGAATGTCTAGGTAAGAGTAACACCGGCGAGGAGATGGGTAACTGCATGGGTAGTAAGGCCCCAGCGCCTAAAGAGTGACCGTCCGGAAGCGTACCGATCCCCACGAAGAATTCGAAGGGCACAGAGTTTATTAAATTGATCCTGATTGGTCCGATACTCAGCCAGAATGAGCGATGTGACGACTTGGACGACCGCGATATCTGAACCAAGCCTGCAAGACACGCCGTGAATAGGTCCATCTAGGCTCGGCTGCGGCCTCCATGCCGCAGACGGTCTTTCAGACTTGGCCCAGATATCGCTTTGACCATATTGTGTA
>JBDLIF010000348.1:0-3459 GCA_039714955.1 Pseudomonadota bacterium
GGGAGAACGGCCCAAATGCTCCCGATTTTTCGTTGCGTAGGCCCACTATGCGCCTCAAAATCGTGATCATTTGTGCTCGTTCTCCCACTCGCCTCGCTATGAACCCCTAAGTCCGACAGGCTCCTAGTAGTTCACAGGTACCACCAAACATGATCTGGACACAATGGCTTTGTAACCTGTGGAATATTAATGAAATACCGAGGTTCGAATCCCTCCCTATCCGCCAATATATAATAAAAACAATAAGATATGTAATTCAATAATCCCTCGATACGCCTTATTAGATGTTCGACGACTCATCACCAATGCCGCATTGTCCAGGGATCCCCGGGTTTTTTCCCGGCCCATGCAATTCCCCGAAAGATTCTTTAGTATCGCTTCTCTTGCGCAGAGTGGCTTTAACTCCCGTATTCTTGGCAGTAGAGAATTTTTATGAACCTGATGGAAGCATTGAATAACGAGAATAGTGATGAACTGTACAAGAGGATCCGTCTATTGGGCATGTCCACGAAGGATTGCCCGAAACGCAAGGATGATCGGGTTGAATATCTGCGCGCTTATTTACTCTCTACGGAGCTGAACATTCAGATCGCCCGGATGAGCGAGGCGGAACAGACCATGGTCGCCGAGGTGGTGCACCATCAGTCCGGGTGTGTGGACCAGGCGCGGCTTCTGGCGCGTTATGGCTCGATCCCGGCCGGATACCTGCAAGAGCAGGGTGGCTATTTGAGTCAACGGTATGGGCAGCCTAAACCGAAACGGGTCAAGAGTTTGCTTGGCCTGATCTTTTATAAACAGTGCATCCCGATCGAACTGCGAGACAGGCTGACAAAACTGTTGCCCAAACCGGAAAAGGATCGTGTGGCGGTGACTGCGGAGGATGCTCTTCCTGCAACGGTCGAGGTGGGGCGTAACATCGGCGAGTTACCGGTTTATCGACGTAATATGGAACTGGCGGCCCACCAGGATCTCTACACGGTGCTTCGGTTGATTGATCAGGGCAGGATCAGTGTCAGCGAGAAGACCCATGTCGCCTCCGCGGCCAGCATGAACAGAATTTCCGCGGAGCTTTACGGGGGGGATTTCTTCTCCGAACAGGATGAGGATCACAAAGACCTTTACAAGGACAGGCTCTCCCCCATACGTGCCTTTGCCTGGCCGCTGCTGGTGCAGACTGGAGGTCTGGCGAAGCGTGCAGGCAACAAGCTTCAGCTTTCCACAAAAGGGAAGAAGGTGCTGCAGCGCAAGATCCCGTTTGAAGAGACGATTACCCAACTCTATCGGCGCTGGAGGGACAAGGGGACGATCGATGAGTTCCGCCGTATCAACCGAATCAAGGGACAGACGCGCCGTGGCAGGGGATACAAAGGATCGCAGATGACCCCGCCGGAGAAGCGGCGGAACGCTTTGGAGATCCAGTTACAGAGCAATCCTGCCGGGGAGTGGATCCAGATTGATGAGTGGTTTCGCTATATGCAGAGCGGTGGAGAGCAGTTCGAGGTTACCGGGAACCCATGGGCGCTCTATCTGGTCGATGCAGAGTACGGCAGCCTGGGTTACGGCGGGTCTCATGGTTTCTCCATCCTGCAAGGGCGCTATACACTGGCCTATCTGTTCGAATATCTGGCCACGCTGGGAATGATTGATGTCGCCTACAGCGCCCCGCATCTTGTACGCTCTGATTATTATGAAAATTGGGGGGCGGACGAGTATGGTTATCTGAGCCGTTATGATGGCCTGGGCTGGTTTCGTCTCAATGCCCTTGGCGCCTTCTCTCTGGGGATGGTGGATGAGTATCGACTGGAAACTCCAAAGATGCCGCCGCTGTTGCGTGCAACTGATGAACTTGAGTTTCTTCTGTTACGTGCCCCTGAACCCCATGAGCGGATGCTGCTGGAGCAGTATGCAACGATCTCGAAGAACCAGCTTCGACTCGATACCGTTCGGGCCCTGCGGGCAATCGAACAGGGTGGCGCGCTGGTGGATTTGATCAGTCTGCTTCGGCAGCAGACGGAGTCCAGGCTGTCAGTAGAGCTCGAGGATTTTCTTGATGATCTTGAAACACGAACGACTTCAATCAGGGATGGCGGCAGCGCGAGGATCATCCAGTGCGCCAGCGAGTCACTGGCAAGGCTCGTTGCGGAGTCTGGCGAAACCGGGAAATACTGTTTCCATGCCGGGGACAACCGGGTGGTTGTGGCGGAAAAGTCATTGCGTAATTTCCTTAATGGCCTGCGCAAGCTCGGGTATGTTTTGAGTGCTGATAGTACGGTAGTTTGACCTGGTTTTCAGAATGACTGTTCATTAGAACCTCGCAGAGACGATGCGTAACTTTATTACACACTACTCCAATGACAACATTCAATCCTCCCTGCCTCTCATGGTGGCGGATGACCTGCGCCAGCTGACTCCGGTGCTCGTAGAGGCGGCGCTCAGTTTTGATGAACGGTTCCTCCCGCTCTATGACCGTTGGAGTGAGAATGTATTGCCGGAATTCATGGATCGCCTTGATGATCTTGATGATTCACCTGGCAACAAGCTGACACCTGAGGATTGGAGGGTTCTCCATACCGAGACCGGATGCGCCATTCTCGCCGGGTTGAATGACACGGAGGATCTGAAGGAGATGGAGCAGTGGCTGTTGCGGGATCCATCCGCCCATGGCCTGGCATTGCGCAGTGCCGTGAGTTTTCTCCAGGGTAAGCCGGAGTCGACCATCGAGCAGTATGAAGCGGCACTGAGTCTGTTGCGCAAGGAGACGGGCAAGCGCAATGCCGTGATTCCCGGTATCCCGGTACTCTTTTTCGCCCTTGCATTGGTCCGGCAGATGCACGTCAAGGCCCCCTTTGAACGCCTGTTTACGGACGCAACTCAAATTGAAAGACTCCATGGCGACGATCGATTCGCCGCTGTGCTGCGGATACTGGGCGACTTTGTCCGCGTCGCCTGTGGTGAGATCAAACTCAAACAAAGCCCGTGGCTGACCTATGAAACCGTGACCAATAAACCCTGGCTGGATCTCTTCCAGGGGCTGGCGCTCTATTGGCTGGGTGAAAGACCCGGTGACCGGCAGATCCGTCGTCTGTTACGGCATATCGACAAGGCGATAAAGAATGATCTGTACTGGTACGCCGATGAGGCGACAACCCTGCTGGAGATGCTTGGTGTGGATACCCATGAGATCGGTTATCGATATGAAGGTGACCTGCGGCAGCGGCTGGTTTCGCTCTACCAGGCAAAGCCTCGCTGGGAAGAGAATCTGGCAGCCCTGAACCTGATCACACAGCGCTACGGTGACGGGGGAAAAGAGAACAGGGATCAGGTGGCATCCGATCGCCGCATGGTCTGGTGGATTCATGGTGAAGGTGGCTTCGTGACACTGGAGCCACGAGAGCAAAAGCGGAACAAGAAGGGAACCTGGACCAAAGGGCGCAAGGTGGCGCTCAAGCGCTTGAATGA
>JBDLIF010000349.1:0-3422 GCA_039714955.1 Pseudomonadota bacterium
CCTTGGTCAAACTGCTGGCCGGGTCACTGACACCCCTTAAAGGGCGGTGTGAGGCGGCCCCAGACCTGGGGATAGGCTACTTTGCACAACATCAGCTGGAACAACTGGATGCGCCAGCCAGTCCCCTGCTACACCTCCAACGTCTGGACCACCACGCCAGCGAACAGAAACTACGTAACTATCTGGGAGGATTCGGATTTGGAGGTGACCAGGTGGATGAACCGGTGGCACCCTTCTCCGGTGGCGAGAAGGCCCGGTTGGTGCTCGCCCTGCTGGTCTATCGGCGACCCAACCTATTACTACTGGACGAGCCCACCAATCACCTGGACCTGGAGATGCGTCATGCCCTGACCATGGCCCTGCAGGACTTCGGCGGGGCGATGGTGCTGGTTTCCCACGACCGGCATCTGCTGCGTACGGTAACGGACGAACTGCTGCTGGTCCACGACGGTAAAGTCAGCGCCTTTCAGGGCGATCTCGACGACTATCCACGCTGGTTGTCGGAACAGCGCAGAATGATCACTCCCGGCGGACCCGCCGAGGCGACCCAAAACAGCGCCGCAGCGCGCAAGGCACGCCGCAAAGCACAAGCCGAACAACGCCGAGCGCTGCAACCCCTGCGCCATAAGGCAAAGACACTGGAAACAGACATTGATCGATTGAGCAAGCAACGGGGCAACCTGGAGCAGGCCCTTGCAGACCCGTCGATCTATGAAGAAAGGAGAAAATCCAAACTCAAGGCGTTGCTACTGGAAAAGACCAGGCTCGACCGGGCCTTGGCACAGGCCGAACAGACCTGGCTGGAGGTCAGCGAGGCCCTGGAGGCCGCCCAGATCTAGTCGTAGCAGGGCATCGACGGATGCAAACCTTATAATATACCCGTCTCCTGCCACCCCCGCTAACCCCCCTCGACAGCTCGATCATGGACCAAATATTGACCACTGCAGGACCCCATGCTACAAAAAGCATCGCCGGACAGTTAATCTCGTTACGATGACGATAGAGAACCTGCCAGTTAGGTCATAATGGATTCAGACATCAAGAAAATCGGAAAATACGATATCGTCTCGGTCCTCGGTGAGGGGGCCATGGGTATCGTATACAAAGGGATTGACCCGATCATTAAGAGATTCGTGGCCATCAAGACCATCCGCCACAATGCTCCCGAACTGGACGAACACGACATCATGGCGCGTTTCGTTCGTGAGGCCCAGGCCGCGGGAAGACTTCATCACCCCAACATCGTGGGCATCTACGAGTACGGCCAAGACACCGATCGTGACTTCATCGTGATGGAGTTCGTGGAGGGTCTATCGCTATCGGATCATCTTGAAAAGCACCCCCATCTTGAGATCAAGGCAATCTGCGACATCATGTCCAAGGTGCTGGAGGCCTTGGATTACGCCCATTCCATGGGGATAGTGCACCGGGATATCAAACCCGGAAACATCATATTGGCCGACAGCGGTGCAGTGAAGGTTGCCGACTTCGGCATTGCCCGTATCGAATCATCTACCTTGACCAAGATAGGGACGGCTGTCGGCACACCGGCCTATATGTCGCCGGAGCAACTTCTGGGCCAGCACATTGATCACCGCTCGGATATATTTTCGGCAGGGACCCTACTCTACAAGCTGCTGACCGAGCAAAAACCCTTCACCGGACCCACCCTCACCGCCGTGCTCTATAACATAGTCCACGGCGAGCATATCCTTCCTACCAAGCTGAAACCTGAATTGGCAGGAGAGTTCAACCACATCATTGCCAGGGCGTTGGCAAAAAAACCCGAGGAGCGATTTCAGACGGCCAAGGAGTTTGCCGCGGCACTCGACAGAATCTCCGAGGTACAGACCACACCGGCCGCTGACCATGAAGCAACGGTGGTCAGAAGCCGAGTTACCGAGACCCTCATCAAATCCGCAGCATCAAGCAACGCCCCAAAGGAGAAGGCGGTAGTATCCCGGCTGGATCAAGACCCCGCAAAAGACCAGGCCGGGACCGATGCCCGGACCACTCGTAACAAAAGACCAATAGTGGTTTTCAGCGCCCTGCTAACGGTAGTTCTCGCCGCTGGCGCAATTTGGTTTTTTGTTTTTCAGGATGGGGTTGGATTGAAAACGCTGGTGCGAGTAGCCCCAGATCTGCCTGAGGCCAGCATCGCGCCGGTGCCTGAACCGATTCAACAGAGGCAGCCGGCCCCATCGCCTGAAATCCCTCCCCCTGGGCAGGCCGCTTTGCCATCCAAGGAACCACAACCATTACCTCCTCCGATCGATATAGAACCCATGGAGGCCACTTTCGAGGCCATTGCGGAAGGCATTCTACACAGCGACCCTAGCCATGGTTCTGCAACAGTGGAATCGTTTCCCGCAGGTGCACAAATTGCGGTAACGGGCAAGGTTAAGGGGCGTGATTGGTTGCGGGTCAAATCCTCGACCGGAGAATCCGCTTTCGCCTGGGCCACCCTGCTGCAAACCCCACCGGGCTTGGAGCGCTTCAAGTCGGGTGAAACATTCAAGGATTGCGCAACATGCCCCGAGATGGTGATGATCCCCGCCGGCGCCTTCATGCAGGGCTCACCGCCAACCGAGAGTGAACGTGAGCAAAACGAAGGGCCCCAGCGACATGTACGAATAGACTATCCACTGGCCGTGGGTAGACACGAAATCACCAAAGACCAGTTTGCTCAGTTTGTCAATGACACCGACTTTCAGGCCCAGGGCTGCTGGGGCTATGACGGACAATGGGAGAGAAGTGACTCAATGAACTGGGCAGCACCCGGGTTCGATCAGAATGACGATCATCCGGTCACCTGCGTGTCTTGGAACGATACCCAGGCCTATGTGCGGTGGCTCAGTGACAAGACCCGTAAGAATTACCGCTTACTGAGCGCTTCGGAATGGGAATATACGGCCAGGTCACGCAGTGAGCATTCGCGGACATGGGGTGACGATACTCCATCGGCCTGCGACTCTGCGAATGTCGCGGACCTGTCGAGCGAGCAACACTTTGACGGCTGGGATGTTCACAACTGCCGGGACAACTATGTTCATACGGCACCGGTCGGTTCATTCAAACCGAACGATTTCGGGCTCTATGACGTATTGGGTAATGTCTTTGAATGGGTGCAGGACTGCTGGAACGACAATAATCTGTGGGCCCCGGCGGATGGTTCACCGCAGCTGGAGGGGGATTGCGAACATCGTGAACTGCGGGGCGGATCATGGTTCAGCATGCCCAGATATGTTCGCCTGGCCTTCCGCAACAGGTTTAAATCAGATTACCGCAGCGCCAGTTTCGGGTTTCGGGTGGCGCGGGTCCTTGATCATTGATGTCCCCTCTTCCAATCTTGGCGAGGGGAAAAATAATCGGCCAAAGGAGCATCTCAAATGACGATTCATAAACGGGCCTCGATAGTGGTC
>JBDLIF010000350.1:0-3412 GCA_039714955.1 Pseudomonadota bacterium
CGGAAGGCATCTTTGATCCATTCGATCTGGACCTTATTCTGACCTGTGAGGCCGACAACATCAAAGCGGCAGGGGGCGGAGGATCGCTTATGCTGCAGATAGTGGTTGGCCGTGGCGAGGAGTTTTTTTCGTTTTCCGCTGGTGACCGATTCAATGGCGGAGCCAAAGGCCGCGGATTTACGGTAACGGACCTCGACAAACACAAGTGTCTCCCGATCCTGCATGACCAGGTCAATCTCTCCCAGTTTGCAACGGTAGTTGGATTCAATCATCTGCATGCCACTCTGTTCCAGGTAGCGCCGAGCCTGCTGTTCAGCATCTTTTCCCTTCAACAGGTGCAGGGCCATGTTATCTGCCTGTTGTCGGTACGGGGGGTTCATTCCGGGGCAATGGACGGGTGCCCTTGGGTGATCCATCTACTGAGGGAGTTGTCATCCGCGCGGCTCTATCCTGGTAGCCGTAGGTTGGATTCTCGAGGCGTGGGGCGTAACCGGTGATGCTGACAACTCCACGCTTCATCTCTGCCCAGGCCAGTTGCCGGTGCAGGCGGTTGAAACCATCCAGATAGAGATTCCCGGTTTTGCCGTTGAGAACCGAGCCGGTCTGCCTCACCATCAGCTGCAGATGTGGCAGCAGGTTGAAGGCGTCTATACCCATGGCATAGAGACGGGCGTAATGGCCACGTACATCGGGAATGAGTTTTCCCAATTGGTCACGGGAGAGCTTGCTTTGACTGTTCTCTTCAAACAGCCAGGGCGTATCGACGAATTTGATATGCCCCAGGTCCTTGTCCTTCTCCCGGTCAGCCGCGCTGTTGTAGATGTGCGAGGTGGCGAACACGGGTAGATTCCCGGCATGATGAAAATTGAGTTGGGGCCGCAACTGACGCCCTTTCTGGGCGCGGGCCGCCAGGAAGATGAAGTGGGCATCGGCGCGGGGCCTGGGTTCCGTTTCCATCGGTACGCCGATGATCCGCTGCAGGGCCTGTTTGCGGGCCTCGCTTTCGTCGATGTTGAGCAGCTGACGAATAGGACGTGAAAAGTCATTTCCATTGGCCGCGTAGGCCTGGTGTTCAAGCAGGGTTCCACCGAGGGACTGCCAGCGTTTGCGAAAACTTCGATAGAGCCTGTTACCCCAGTCGTCTCCTGGGGAGAGTACAAGGGCAGCGCTATGACCTTCAAGCCAGGCCCTTTCGGCGATCTGTTCAGCTTCATCCTCCGGGGAGAGGGCAAACTGAAACAGATTGGGAGTGGGGTGGGTGTTTCGCTCAGCCTGGTTAAGGGCCAGGATCGGAATCTGCAGGTTTTTGCTGGCCTGCAGACGGGTGACCGCCTTTTTAGCCAGGGGGCCAACGATCATATGGGCCCCCCGCAGAACGGCTTGTTGATAGAGTGCAACTATCTGCTCGGGATCACTGCTGTCATAGAACCGCAGCGCAGGGCGTTTCTCCGCCGGCTGCTGATACCAGGCGGCCAAAAAGCCATCCCGGACAGCCGCGGCCACCTTGATGTAGGGGCCCGATTGTGGCAGCAGTACCGCGACATGACTGCTCTGATCTATCACCTGCAGTTGATAATAATCAGTGAGTAGTTCAGGCAGCGCTGTGTGATCCGGAAAATCCTCTCTCCAGGCCTCGATGTGCGACTCGAAATGGGTGGGGTCTTCGCTTTTTCGCTTCAGGATACGTACCAGGTCCATCCAGCCGCCCAGGGCGCCGGGAGGCTTGGGTTGCAGCAGGGCCAGGGCCGTATCGGTCATGGTGGAGAGGGTCTGCACCAAGACCTTCTGGTTAGCCAGCTGTGCGTCCGAGCCCCGCAGCAGACTGTCCAGCTCGACAAGCTCTCTGGCGCTTTCCAAAAGATTGCCGGTGAGACGAAAGAATTCCGCCATGATTTTATGGTAACGTTGGCGCAGTGAGACGGGGCTCTCTGAGCTGGGAGGGGGCTGCAGCAGGTCGAAGGCCAGATCCAGATCCCGACGGCTCAAGGCCAGTTCCGCCTGGAGCATACGGCGGCGGGTGACCAGTTCATCTGAGAGAAGCGAGGGTTTAAGCATCAACAGCAGTGCTTCCACCTTGTCCCATTCTCCGACTTCGCTCCAGATTTCCGCCGCATCCAGGTAGAGTGATTCTCGTTTTGGGGAGTTACTCAGTTGGGCGGTGGATTCCAGTAATTCAGCCGCCGCCGCGTAATCTTCCGCTTCGATCAGGGCTGCAACCCTTGCCTGCAGTACGAGGTCAGCCGGTTGGGCTGCCTGTTTTTGCTCCTGCTTGATAACGGGAGCGCATCCCTGTGCCAGATAGAGCAGGCTGAGGCTAAGCATCAGAAGCAATGAGCGGTGAATGATATGCATGGTATCGGGTCTATGGCAGGATGAGACGTCTGCCTAATCAACAATCAAGGTATTTAAGTGTCAGAGGGCGTACTTTACGTTGTTGCCACCCCAATCGGCAATCTCGATGATGTCACATTTCGCGCGGTGAAGGTGCTGCAGGCGGTGGATCTGATCGCTGCCGAGGATACCCGTCACACCCGTCCGTTGCTCAGGCATTACGGGATTCACACCCCGATGGTCGCGGTGCATGAGCACAATGAACAGGAACGGTTGTCGCAGTTGCTTGAAAGGCTGGAGTCCGGTGAGTCACTGGCCCTAGTCTCGGATGCCGGCACGCCGTTGATCAGCGACCCCGGCTTTCCGCTGGTCCGGGAAGCGGCTCGACGGGGCGTCCGGGTGATTCCCATTCCAGGGCCCAGTGCACTCATCTCTGCCCTGTCAGCCGCGGGTCTGCCCACCGACCGGTTTCTGTTTGCCGGTTTTCCGCCCCGACATGCCTCCCGGCGGATCAGCTGGTTGAAGGCTATGGACCGGGAGACCTCTACCCTGGTGTTCTATGAATCGAGTCACCGGATCATCGCTACCCTCACCGATATGGCTGAGGCCTTTGGCGGTGTGCGTCACGCTGTAATAGCCAGAGAACTGACGAAGCTCTATGAAACCTTTCTACGTGGTACGATCAGCCAGTTGCTCACGATGGTAGAGGAAGACCCCGACCAACAGCGTGGTGAGTTTGTGATTTTGGTGCACGGGTCGGAGCCTCGGGCAGGGGATCCGGTTACGCTGGATGAGACGTTTATTCTGCAACTCCTGGCGGCAGAACTGCCGGTAAAACAGGCGGCCAGTCTGGTCGCCAGGATCACCGGACGGAAGAAAAACGATCTGTATCAAAAGATACTCAAGATGAAAGGTCAGAAGCTGTGAGTTGAGGTGCGCTGATGCCCCTATCACTATCTAATAACTCAAGTTTCGGAGTTCATACGGTGAGCGGAGAGGGAGATAGCGTTTTGAGACACGCTGTAAATACGCTCCCTGTACGCTCGACTGCGGCCTTCCATGGCCGCAGACGCTCTCAAAA
>JBDLIF010000351.1:0-3402 GCA_039714955.1 Pseudomonadota bacterium
AACATTGTTGAACCAGGCGTATTCCATGCCCTTACGGTTGGTCCAGATATTCTTGCAGGTCACTGAACAGGTATGGCAACCGATGCACTTGTCCAGGTTCAGGACCATTGCAATTTGCGCACGTATTTTCATCTTATGTTCCTCAAAATTCTTTCCACCGGGATGCAGGGTGGAGATCGATTCCACTCTGCATCGACAGTATCAACTGGCTCAGTTATTAATCCCCGGGGGATTGAGCTGGGCTTCACGCTGCGGTGTCAGATCACCTTCCAACCAATTCACGTCGGCGTCTTCGATCTTGTGAACGATGACGTTCTCGTCACGTTGGCTTCCCACCGTACCGTAGTAGTTGAAGGCGTATGAGAGCTGGGCGTAGCCGCCGATCATGTTGGTCGGTTTCATGATCACCTTGGTCACACTGTTGAGAATGCCGCCACGCTTGCCGGTGGTATTGGAACCCGGCACATTCACGTTCTTCTCCTGGGCGTGGTACATGATGGCCATGCCCTCGGGTACCCGCTGACTGATCACCACACGGGCCACGGTGGCGCCGTTGGCGTTGACCGCCTCGACCCAATCGTTGTCCTTGATGCCGACACTCTTGGCCTCATTCTCGTTCAGCCAGAAGTAGGGGCCGCCACGGAACAGGGTCAGCATGCGCAGGTTGTCCTGGTAGGAGGAGTGAATACCCCACTTGGAGTGCGGGGTGATCCAGTTCAGGGTCAGGGTCTTCTTACCCTTCAGCTTGCCGGCCAGCTCTTCTGGCAGATTCTTGTGCGCCCCCAGATCCTGCGGCGGGCGGTAGCAGCACAGCCCCTCACCAAAGTCGCGCATCCACTCATGATCCAGATAGAAGGAGGCCCGACCGGTCAGGGTGCGGAACGGAATATGCTCGTGGATATTGGTGTAGCCGGCGTTGTAGCTCACCTCTTCCGATTCGATACCGGACCAGGTGGGCGCGGTGATGATCTTGCGCGGCTGGGCAACGATATCGTGGTAGCGGATCTTCTCCTCATGGCGTCCCGCATAGAGATGGCTATGGTCGATACCGGTCTTCTTGCTCAGTGCATTCCAGGACTTATGCGCTACCTCTCCATTGGTCTCTGGGGCCATATGCAGCACGGTGTCACACACCGCTACGTCCTCCACCAACGTCGGGCGTCCCTTGGAGATGCCCTCCTCGGTGATCACACCGTTGAGCTCGCACAGCTGCTCGATCTCCAGATCGGTGTTCCAATCTATACCCTTGATGTTGTTGCCCAGCTTGTTCATCAGCGGTCCGACCGAGGTGAACTTCTTATGGGTGTTGGGGTAGTCACGCTCGACCACCTTGAACAGCGGTGCGGTCTTGCCTGGTATCAGGTCACATTCACCCTTCTTCCAGTCCTTGACCTCACCCAAGGGCTGTGCCAGCGCCATGGGCGTGTCGTGCTGCATCGGCAGTGAAACAACGTCTTTCTGAACACCCAGATGGGTTTCCGCCAGTTCGGAGAATCGCTTGGCGATGGTCTGGAAGATCTGCCAGTCGGACCTGGATTCGAAGGCCGGATCCACCGCCTTGCCCAGCGGATGCACGAAGGGGTGCATGTCGGTGGTATTCAGGTCGGCCTTTTCGTACCAGGTCGCCGTCGGCAGGATGATGTCCGAGTAGGCGCCGGTGGAGTTGAGGCGGAAGTTGATGTCCACCATCAGGTCCAGCTTGCCCACCGGAGACTCCTCGCGCCACTTGATCTCCTTGGAGTTCTGACCTTCGATACCCTCCTGCATGACGCCGTTCTGCGCGCCGACCAGGTGCTTGAGGAAGTACTCATGGCCCTTGGCGGAGCAGCCCAGCAGGTTGGCGCGCCAGACGAAGAGATTGCGCGGATGGTTCTCTTCCGCATCGATATCCTCACAGGCAAAGGCGGTATCTCCACTCTTCAGTTGCTCGGCCAGATACTTGGACACGCCAGCCTCATCGGTTGCGCCAGCGGCCTCGGCCGCTTTTACTATGTCATGCGGGTTCTTGTTGAAGTGCGGCGCCGAGGGCAACCAGCCCAGACGCTGGGAGATCACGTTGTAGTCGGCCAGTTGATAGCCCCGGTACTTGGCCTGGGCGGTGGAACCAAGAATGTCGTCGGCCTGCACCTTCTCATAGCGCCACTGATCGGTATGGAAATACCAGTAGGTGGTACTGTTCATGTGGCGCGGCGGACGGTTCCAGTCGAGGGCAAAGGCGATGGGCGCCCAGCCCGCCTGGGGACGCAGCTTCTCCTGACCGACATAGTGGGCCCAACCGCCGCCGGACTGACCGACGCAGCCACAGATGTGCAGCAGGTTCATGATGCTGCGATAACCCATATCGTTGTGATACCAGTGGTTGATCGCGGCGCCCATGATGACCATCGACTTGCCGTGGGTCTTGGAGGCATTCTCGGCAAACTCGCGGCCGGTACGCTCCAGATCGGCGCGTTTGATACCGGTGACCTTCTCGCCCCAGGCCGGGGTGTAGGGTACGCCGGCATCGTCGTAAGAGGTCGCCAGGTTGTCACCCAGACCACGGTCTATACCGTATTGCGCCACCATCACGTCGAATACGGAGCAGACAAACACCGCTTCACCGGAGGCCAGCTTCAGTTTGCGCACCGGGATATTACGCGTGAGGGTGTCGCCCTCGTAGGGATTGAAATGGGGGAAGTCGACACTGATGACATCGTCTTTGCTGTCGAGGCAGGTGAGCTCCGCTTCGATCTCAGCCTGGTCGGCGCCGCTCTTCTCCAGCAGGTTCCACTTGCCATTTTCGCCCCAGCGAAAGCCGACGGAGCCGTTGGGTGCCACATAGGATTTGCTCTTGGCGTCGTAGACAATCGTCTTCCACTCCGGATTGTTCTCTTCACCCAGGTTCTTGGCAAAGTCAGAGGCGCGCAGGAAGCGGCCGGAGACATAACGATCACCCTCCTTCTGCAGCATCAGCTGCATCGGCAGGTCGGTATATTTGCGCACATATTCGGTGAAGTAGGGGTCCTGCTTGTTGATATGGAACTCTTTCAGCGCTACATGCCCCATGGCCATGAAGGCGGCGGAGTCCGTGCCCTGTTTGACCGGCATCCAGAGATCGGCGAACTTCACATACTCGGCGTAGTCCGGCGCCATGGAGACCACCTTGGTGCCGTTGTAACGGGACTCGATGGCGAAGTGGGCATCCGGGGTGCGGGTCATGGGCAGATTGGCGCCGGTGATGATCAGATATTTCGAGTTATACCAGTCGGCCGCTTCCGGCACGTCGGTCTGCTCGCCCCAGACCTGGGGAGAGGCGGCCGGCAGGTCGCAGTACCAGTCGTAGAAGGAGCCGCAGGCGCCACCGATCAAGGAGAGATAACGCGAGCCGGCGGCATAGCTGATCATCGACATCGCGGGGATCGG
>JBDLIF010000352.1:0-3402 GCA_039714955.1 Pseudomonadota bacterium
GAAGATACCCAGGATACCGACATGAAACAGGTTACTGGCCAACCGCATGTTCTTGTTGCTGAGCAACTGGCTGGAATCGGCCTTCCAGGTGTACTGCTCCCGGTCGAAACGGATCCAGCTGCCGAGCAGAAAGATGGTGCCCGCCAGGTAGGGGTAGGCGCCGAATATAAAGTCATGTAGTGTCATCATTTCGATTCTCTCCTCAGGCGGCCTGGGCCAGACTGCCGCGGTTTTCGACGATACGGAGCAGCCGCGAATAGGGACTCTCCTTCTTCTCCAGGTTATCCGCCAGCACCTTCAGCACCTTGGCGGCGTCCCCCAGAAAGACCCGCGCCTGCATCTCGTCCAGGGTGGATACGAACTCCAGGATCAGTGGCAGATAGTCGGGAATCTCACCCTCCTCCAGCTCCAGCCCCATGCCCTTGTAATGCTCCGACAGGTCGATCAGGGCCGGTCCACGTCCCCGATCGTCACCGAACAGGTGGTGAGTCAGGTGTAGATCATGTTCCGGCGTCATATCGAAGGTCTGCACATAATCCCCCTGCAGCCCGGTCAGATCATGTAACTGCATCCAGGATATGAGCTGCATCAGGGCATCACGCTCCTGCTCGCTGACAGCCGGGTCTTGCTTCAACAGCTTGATGACCTCAGGCAGGCTTGCCATCAACTCCTCATCCGGGTAGTCGAGCAGCCGCGCCAATATGGTGTAGATACGCATGTTTTTTCTCCTGCTTAGTCTTTCTTGCGCGGCATGACGCCCTGCGGGGTGTGTGTGCGCTTGCGTGGCGTCGGAAACAGGCTGAAGCCCTGTCCAGCATCACTGCCCTGGGAACTGATGTTGCCGGGAGCGAAGCCGCTCTGACCCTGGAAGGCGTAGGGATCCTCCTGGGCCATCTCTTCATGGGTGGTGGGAATCACGAAACGATCCTCGTAGTTGGCGATGCCGAGCATCTGGTACATCGCCTCGGCCTGCGCCTCGCTGAGTCCGGCCGCATCCAGGGCCACCGTGTTGGGTTTGCCGTCCACCGCCTTGGAGCGCTGATTGCTGCGCATCGCCATCATCCGGTTGAGGGCGCTGATGATCGGCGCCTCATCCCCCGCGGTCAGCAGGTTGGCCAGGTAACGCGCGGGGAAGCGCAACGCCTCGGCCTTGGGCATCACACCATCCGCCTCGGTGGGCAGATTGCCCTGGTCGATCTGGCTCTGCACCGGTGACAGCGGGGGTACGTACCACATCATGGGCAGGGTGCGGAATTCCGGATGGATCGGGAAGGCGATCTGCCACTCCATCGCCATCTTGTAGACCGGCGACTCCTTGGCCGCGTCGAGCCAGGTCTGCGGAACCCCGTCTTCCAGCGCCTGTTCGATCACCTTGGGATCGTTGGGATCGAGGAAGATATCCAACTGGGACTGATAGAGACCCTTTTCGTTATCGGTGCCGGCGGCATCACTGATCCTGTCCGCATCATAGAGCACCACGCCCATGTAGCGGATACGTCCGACACAGGATTCGGCGCAGGCGGTGGGTATCCCCGATTCGATGCGCGGGTAGCAGAGGATGCACTTCTCCGACTTGCCGGACTCCCAGTTGTAGTAGATCTTCTTGTAGGGGCAGGCGCTGACACACATGCGCCAGCCGCGGCAGCGGTCCTGATCGATGAGCACCGCGCCGTCCTCGTCGCGTTTATAGATGGCGCCGGACGGGCAACTCGCCACACAGGCGGGGTTCAGGCAGTGGTTGCACAGGCGCGGCAGGTACATGTGGAAGGTCTTTTCAAAGTCCTTGTACATCTGTTTCTGGATGCCGTCGAAGTTCGTGTCCTTTGCACGGTCTTCAAAGGCGCCGGCCAGATCGTCCTCCCAGTTCGGCCCCCAGTGGATCTTCTCCATGCGTTCGCCGGTGATCTGGGACAGCGGGCGTGCCGTGGGCGCCGCCTCGGACAGAGGCTTGTTCTGCAGCTTGGCGTATTCGTAATCGAACGGCTCGTAGTAGTCGTCGATCTCCGGCATATCCGGGTTGGCGAACAGGTTCAGCAGTTTGCTGATGCGGCCGCCCGCCTTCAGCTCCAGCTGGCCGTTCTTATTCTCCCAGCCACCGTTCCACTTATCCTGGTCTTCCCAGTTCTTGGGGAAGCCGATACCAGGCTTGGATTCAACATTGTTGAACCAGGCGTATTCCACGCCCTTACGGTTGGTCCAGATGTTCTTGCAGGTCACTGAACAGGTATGGCAACCGATGCACTTGTCCAGGTTCAGGACCATTGCAATTTGTGCACGTATTTTCATCTTATGTTCCTCAAAATTCTTTCCACCGGGATGCAGGGTGGAGACCGATTCCACCCTGCATCGACGCAATTCTCTGGCTCAGTTATTAATCCCTGGGGGATTGAGCTGGGCCTCGCGTTGCGGCGTCAGATCACCTTCGAGCCAATCGACATCGGCATCCTCGATCTTGTGCACGATGACGTTCTCATCACGCTGACTTCCCACCGCACCGTAATAGTTGAAGGCGTACGAGAGCTGGGCATAACCGCCGATCAGGTTGGTCGGCTTCATGACCACCTTGGTCACGCTGTTGAGAATGCCGCCGCGTTTACCGGTGGTATTGGAACCCGGCACGTTCACGTTCTTCTCCTGGGCGTGATACATGATCGCCATGCCCTCGGGCACGCGTTGACTGATGACCACTCGAGCCACTGTTGCACCGTTGGCATTGACCGCCTCGACCCAATCGTTGTCCTTGATGCCGATACTCTTGGCTTCGTTCTCATTCAGCCAGAAGTAGGGACCACCACGGAACAGGGTCAGCATGCGCAGATTGTCCTGGTAGGAGGAGTGGATGCCCCACTTGGAGTGCGGGGTGATCCAGTTCAGGGTCAGGGTCTTCTTATCCTTCAGCTTACCGGCCAGCTCCTTTGGCAGATTCTTGTGCGCACCCAGATCCTGCGGTGGACGGTAGCAGCAGAGCCCTTCACCAAAATCGAGCATCCACTCGTGATCCAGATAGAATGAAGCGCGGCCGGTCAGGGTTCGCCATGGTATGTGTTCATGGACATTGGTGTAGCAGGCGTTGTAACTCACCTCCTCCGATTCTATACCCGACCAGGTGGGCGCAGTGATGATCTTGCGCGGCTGGGCGACGATATCGTGATAGCGAATCTTCTCCTCATGCCGTCCCTGGTAGAGATGACTGTGGTCGATACCGGTCTTCTTGCTCAGTGCATTCCATGACTTGTGCGCTACCTCGCCGTTGGTCTCCGGGGCCATCTGCAACACGGTATCGCACACCGCCACGTCCTCCACCAGCGACGGACGTCCCTTGGAGACGCCCTCCTCGGTGATCACACCGTTGAGCTCGCACAGCTGCTCGAGCTCCAGGTCGGTGTTCCAATCTATGCCCTT
>JBDLIF010000353.1:0-3397 GCA_039714955.1 Pseudomonadota bacterium
CTCCGAAACTTGAGTTAGTAAGAAAAACCGTCGAGTCTTATCCGCGAGATAAAACTTGATCGGGCCGAGAAGGGTGGAGGGGTTGGGGAAGGTCTGGTTTGGGTTTGAGCCAAACGAAGGGCCGCTATCACACAGCCCCTATGGCTCGCTTGGTGAGTGGCTCAGACAGCGATGTCGTACGGGTCGTTGCCGGAGCGGTCCGGCCAAGCCGGGTCTTCAGGCCATGCAAACAGATCTAGGTTATACGTTTTCATCATCCTACTCCTACATTGAAATGATATTTTCACTATCAAGATTCAGCGGACAATCAATCTTGATATGCCAGATTAAAGAGCACTCACCTAACTTTGATTAAGAAAAAGTTTAAGGAATAGATGTTTCTGAGATATTTCACGAAAGCGGTAAAGTGTTACAGGATGTTACAATGTGAAAGCATTACTTGACAATTGATAAATATCATGGAAGGGAATTAATCGATTATCGCTCTGTGTAGGTGATGGATAGCAGGAAAGGGGAGGTGGTGGGCGCAACAGGGATCGAACCTGTGACCTCTGCAATGTGACTGCAGCGCTCTCCCAGCTGAGCTATGCGCCCGGATCAGCAAAGAGGCGCCATTCTAATTCCACCAGGGTTGGGCGTCAAACTCACTCTGCCGTGAGGCTTAAGGTCTGCTAGAATCTCCTCCTTTTGAAGCCCCTAAGAAATTAAACAAAATGACTGTCCGTACCCGATTTGCCCCCAGTCCTACTGGCTATCTGCATGTGGGCGGCGCCCGCACCGCGCTCTTCTCCTGGCTCTATGCCCGCAAGCATGGTGGAAAATTCGTCCTGCGCATCGAGGATACCGATCTGGAACGCTCAACCACTGAGTCGGTTAACGCCATTCTGGAAGGCATGACCTGGCTGGGCCTCGAATATGATGAGGGTCCCTTCTATCAGACCCACCGTTTCGAGCGTTACAACGAGGTGATCGGTGAACTGATGGATAGGGGGCTGGCCTATCGCTGCAACTGTTCGCGGGAGCGGCTCGACAAGCTGCGGGAAGCGGCGATGGTGCGCAAGGAGAAACCCCGCTATGACGGCCACTGCCGTGATCGGGATGTGGATCCTGACGAGCCCCATGTGATCCGCTTCCGCAATCCGGAGACCGGCACCGTGGTGGTGGATGACCTGATCCGGGGTCGTGTGGCATTCAACAACGAGGAGCTGGATGACCTGATCATCCGCCGCACCGATGGCTCCCCCACCTACAATCTGACGGTGGTGGTGGATGATATGGATATGGAGATCTCCCATGTGATCCGGGGCGATGATCACCTCAACAACACACCGAAACAGATCAATATCCTGCGTGCATTGGACATGCCGTTACCGAAATATGGGCATGTCCCGATGATCCTGGGTGACGACGGGGCGCGGCTCTCCAAGCGTCACGGTGCAGTGAGCGTGATGCAGTATCGGGAGGAGGGTTTCCTGCCGGAGGCCCTGCTCAACTATCTGGTGCGTCTTGGCTGGTCCCATGGCGATCAGGAGATCTTCAGTCTGGATGAGATGATCGAGCTGTTCGATATCGACGCGGTGAATAAGGCGGCCTCCAGTTTTAATACCGAAAAGCTGTTGTGGCTGAATCAGCACTATATCAAGGAGGATGATCCGAAACGGATCGCCCATCTGCTGAGTCCGCACATGGGTGAGCTGGGGATCGATCCTGCCCAGGGTCCCGATCTGGTGGTGGTGGCGCAGGCCCAGCAGGAGCGGGCCAAGACCCTGGTGGAGATGGCGGAGATCAGCAGCTTCTGTTACCGGGACTTCGAGGCATTCGACGAGGCGGCTGGCAAGAAACACTTGCGTGTTGTCGCCAAGCAACCATTGGAGAAGATGCGTGAGGCCCTGGCGGCTCTTGAAGAGTGGAGTCCCGAGGCACTGCATGCAGCGGTGCAGCGGGTCTCCGAGGATTTGGAGCTGAAGATGGGCAAGGTGGCGCAGCCACTGCGGGTGGCGGTGGTCGGGCGTGCCGCCTCGCCGGGTATCGATGTCACCCTCTATCTGGTGGGCAGAGAGGCGACACTGCGGCGCATCGATATGGCGCTGGAGTTTATCCGTCAGCGCGCGGCGCAGGCCTGATTGAGCAGTCACAGGGAGAAATCAATGAGTCATACCGAACTGGCCATGCCGACCAACTTCATTCGTCAGATCATCGACCGGGATCTGACCCAGGGCAAGAATGAGGGGCAGGTACACACCCGTTTTCCTCCTGAACCCAACGGCTATCTGCATATCGGTCATGCCAAATCGATTGTGTTGAATTTTGGTATCGCCCAGGACTATCCGGGCGGAAAATGTAATCTGCGCTTTGACGACACCAATCCTCACAAAGAGAATATCGAATTCGTTGAGGGCATCCAGGCGGATGTACGCTGGCTGGGATTTGATTGGGCGGAGCGGCTCTTCTATGCCTCCGACTATTTTCAGCAACTCTACGATTTCGCGGTGGAACTGATCCGGGCGGGCAAGGCCTATGTCTGTGACCTGGATGGAGAGCAAATGCGCGCCTATCGCGGAACCCTGAAGGAAGCGGGCAAAGAGAGCCCCTATCGCTCCCGCTCAGTGGAGGAGAATCTGGATTTGTTCCAGCGCATGAAGGCGGGGGAGTTCGACGATGGCGAGCGAGTACTGCGGGCAAAGATCGATATGGCCTCTGCGAACATGAATATGCGGGATCCGACCCTCTATCGCATCCGTCACGGTGTGGTGCATCATCAGACCGGCGCCGAGTGGGCCATCTACCCGATGTATGACTTTACCCATCCGATCTCCGATGCCCTGGAGGGGATTACCCACTCCCTCTGCACCCTGGAGTTCGAGGATCACCGGCCCCTCTACGACTGGGTGCTGGACAACATCACCATCTCCTGCCATCCCCAGCAGATCGAGTTCTCCCGCCTCAATCTGGAATACACCGTGATGAGCAAGCGCAAGCTGACCCAACTGGTGGATGAAGGGTTTGTCGAGGGCTGGGACGACCCCCGTATGCCGACCATTGCCGGCCTGCGCCGACGCGGTTTCACTCCTGAGTCGATCCGGGATTTCTGTCAGCGCATCGGGGTGACCAAGTCAGACAATCTGGTGGAGATGGGGGTGCTGGAGAACTGTATCCGCGAGGATCTGGACCGAAACGCTCCCCGGCGCATGGGAGTGATGCATCCTTTGAAGATCGTGCTGGAGAACTACCCGGAGGGTCAGACAGAGGAGCTACAGGCGCCCAACCACCCGAAGGATGAGTCGATGGGCAGCCGCGGGATCCCCTTCAGCCGGGAGATCTACATCGACCAGGCTGATTTTCGCGAAACAGCCAATAAAAAGTACAAACGGCTGATTACCGGAGGTGAGGTACGCCT
>JBDLIF010000354.1:0-3384 GCA_039714955.1 Pseudomonadota bacterium
GGAGAGGATGACCCGGCACGGCAGGGTCTTGAGCAGGTCAAGCAGGTCCAAATGGTCCTGCCTGCTGTACTCATGGCGGTAGCGGCGTTTCGAGGTCCGGGTCTCTATCAGGTAGGGCGGGTCGCAATAGATCAGTTCAGAACCGGTGTAGTCATATTCACGCAGGTAGTGATGGGCGCAATCGTTGACTTTTTGCACGGGATAACCGCAGTTGAATGACGCCAGAGGTTGCGGGTCGATGTCGATGGCGATGTTGTTCCGGGAGGGTGGCTTCTTGCGCATGACCGCCCCGCCGCCCAGATGGGTTTCGATGTAGGTGTCGTGGGGCGGCATCATCGCGATGATGTTTTGGTACAACCCCGATGCGGCCTTGGAGCCAAAATATCCCGTCATGCCACTGCCCTTGTTCATTTCATTGGGAGCCAAGAATAGACGGGGTTGACTATGACGTCAAGCTGATTCGACAATATCCGTGCAATAATATTTACGCCTGATGAATTGGGGCTCTGAAGATTTGTACATGGAATACGTCACGTAAAAAAACGCATCGTTATGGGAGGTGCTTCAACCCGTGGCAGGATGGAAAATCACATAGGAATAACGCCTTTCAGTTATTGTTATGCTGAAATTTACTTGAAATCAGTTTAAGGTCACGATGATCTCTTCCGCGTCCAGACCACCCGCAAGATTATCGAGAATCACTGAGACGGGTATCCGAGTGTCTTTAATACAAAATTGTCCGTGACAGATAGTTGGATCAGTCGATATATAATCATGCCAGTTCATCACGATCTCCACTTCAGGTATGCCGAAGCAGCAGTGCTGCGACAGTATTGTCAGCTTCACTCAATGTAGGCGTGTTCTGTCCAGGATACAACCATAGTCTCGCGTCAGTAACTGACTGGGTCATATGCTGTCATTAGAGAAACGCTCAACAATATACAGACTGTTTGAAGTAGTACTTTTGTACTCAAGGACCCCCATCAAATGTGCTTAATCTTTTTCATTGCCTGATCAGCAGTAAGCTTGGACGCTCGGATGAGTGCCTCCAGGGTGCGTTGACGAAGCTTGAGTTTACCCTCGGCATGTTCCCAGTTGGCTACAGTCGGCTGACTTATATTCAGCAGTTTTGCAAACTGGGACTGGTTCATCCCGAATCGTTTGCGTAAGCGGACGACTGCGGCCGCGGTGGGGATAAATGTTTTCTTGCTGACTACCGTTGCCGATTTGGTTAGCGCACTCTTTCTGCTGCGCGCCGCTGCTTTTTTCACGGCCCGGGTAGTGTGCTTTTTCTTGGTCTTTGCGGCGATTCTCTTTTTCGCCACCTTTTTAGCGGCAGATCGTTTTTTACTTCCCCTTCCCGGTTCAGGAGGCTCTTCGATCTCCACTCCAAATACCTCGGAAAGATCCTGCCTGGCCAGACGCCGTCGCTTGCCTTTTCCGGATGTCGCTGTCTGCAGTTCTAATTCAGCGGTGATCAGTTCTTCATGGTCGACATTTCTCAGCAGAAAAAGCAACTCAGGTTGATGGTCCAGCCGGGCGCCTATGCCGTAAAGAACCGCGGCGACATGTTTGCACATCTCCGCCCAGTCCGGACAGTCACAGGAGAGCTTGATTTCACTCGGGTTGGGAAAGAGCCCTTGGTTGCGATCGCTCACGATCTGCATGACATGATTGGAGAGACGACCCTGCAATAACTCCAGCATGGAGCCGATCTGGCCGGCACACTGTTTACGTATTTTTTTCCATTTATTGGCGGAAAGCGGTGTGATCCTGATGTTGATATGGTAGAGCTCAGAACCGCTGACGATGGCCTCGATTTCTCCTTTTGTGATGGCGAGATGGCAAACCGAACCGTTACGCACATAGGTTCGTCCGCGCGGCAGGCGGTTGGCATAGTCGCTGAACTGTTCCAGGTGTTTGCACCAGGCCTCTCCCCAGAAGGTACGGGCAATCTTACGGCCTTCCACCGCCACGGGTTCGATCATCCGTCCCTTCTTGCGTAGTTTCTTCATCTCCCGTTCTGCCTTGGCTCGCCGTTTTGCCACCGAGACATAGGGGCGCCATTCGTAATATGCCATTGTTCCTCCTAGCCAACCTGGCTTTTTTCGATATCGAGTGAAACCAGGTTAAGCAACGCCTCGTTATCCATCTCAGTCAGCAGCATCTCCCCTCCCCCTTCCAACAGATCATTGGCGAGTGCGCTCTTCTCCTTGATCAAAGCGTCTATCTTCTCCTCTACCGTTCCCTGACAGACAAATTTGTGCACCAGTACATTTCTTTTCTGGCCGATGCGGAAGGCGCGATCGGTCGCCTGGTTTTCCACTGCCGGGTTCCACCAGCGATCAAAATGGATCACATGGGATGCCTGTGTCAGGTTGAGGCCGGTGCCTCCTGCCTTGAGCGACAGAATAAAGAAAGGCGGTCCCTCTTCGCACTGAAAACGTTCAACCAGTTTTTGCCGTTGCCTGACGGGTGTGCCACCGTGCAGAATAAGCCCGGGCTGGCCAAACTGCTGCGCCAGGAATGAGGCCAGCGGTCCGGTCATCTCGCGGAACTGGGTGAAAACCAGCAGCTTCTCCTGACGCGAAGCGATCTCTTCGCAAAGCTCGGCCAGGCGTAGAAATTTACCACTCTTTTTCGGCTCGTACAGGCCATCGCCCAGCAGTTGGGACGGATGGTTGCAGATCTGCTTGAACCGTAGCAGGTAAGCAAGCACCAGGCCCCGCCGTTTCATGCCATCCAGGGTTTCCAGCGATTTGGCCAACTCAGCGACAGCCTTCTGATACTGAGCGGCCTGGCTTTTGGTCAGGCCACAGTAGGCCGGCACTTCAGTCTTTTCCGGCAGGTCGCTGATGATCGACCGATCGGTCTTGAGGCGACGCAGGATGTAAGGGCTTACCAGATTTCGCAGCGGTGCATATTGATTGCCGCTTCGCTCCGAGAGGGACTTGACAAAGCCTTTAAACCGCGTGGCCGTCCCGAGCAGACCGGGATTCAGGAAATCGAAGAGAGACCAGAGGTCGGAAGTACGGTTTTCAACCGGCGTTCCGGTCAGTGCAATGCGGGATGCTGCCTTGAGCGTCTTGACGGCTTTCGTCTGCCGGGCAGTCGGGTTCTTGATCGCCTGCGCTTCATCCAGCACCAGCAGTTGCCACTGCCGAGCCTGCAGCCAGCTTTGACGCATGAGCGTGCCATAGGTGGTCAAAACCAGATCGATCTTGTTCAACCCCGCACAATCATCAGCGGCCAGGGCATCGATCTCATCCTTACCCATCTGGGATCCGTGTATGAACAGGCAGTTCAGAGAGGGCCCGAAGCGAGCGAGTTCTGTTTTCCAGTTGGCGAGTAGCGATGCCGGGAGTACCAGTAACGACGGCTTGT
>JBDLIF010000355.1:0-3380 GCA_039714955.1 Pseudomonadota bacterium
ATCTATCGGCGTTGGCTGATCGCAGACAGTACGGCGACCGAGGTGGCGGTGGATGCGGTGCGTGAGGTGGGTAATCCTACCATTCTTGCCACCTTCACCGTGGTGGCGGCCCTGCTGCCGATGGCCTTCGTCAGCGGCCTGATGGGGCCCTACATGGCGCCTATTCCCATCCTCGGCTCGGTGGCGATGATCATCTCCCTGTTCGCCGCATTCGCCTTTACCTCCTATCTGGCGATGCTGATCAAACCCTCCATGGCGAAACTGCAAAAGGCGGAGAAGAAGGAGCACGCCGCCAACGAGAAGCTGGACAGGCTGTTCCGCAAGGTATTGCCTCCACTGCTGGATAATCGGCTGGCTGGTTTTGGCTTTCTTGCCGCCCTGTTGCTGGCCTTCTTCGCGGTCTGCGCACTTTTCTACACCACCGCGGTTACCGTGAAGATGCTGCCGTTCGACAACAAACCCGAATTCGCGGTGGTGATCGACATGCCTGAGGGGACGGCCCTGCCAACCACCTCCAATCTGGCCCGTGAACTGGCCGAGGCCTTGCGGGATATACCGGAGGTGGTTGCCCTGCAGACCTACGCGGGTACCGCCAGACCCTTCGACTTCAATGGCATGGTGCGCCACTACTATCTGCGCCAGGAGCCCTGGCAGGGCGAGATCCAGGTGCAACTGACGCATAAGACGAAACGCTCACGCAGTAGCCATGAGATCGCTGAACAGGCGCGGGAGATCCTCACCCCGATCGCCTGGACCGAGGGCGCCAGGATCACCGTGGCCGAAATGCCTCCCGGGCCGCCGGTCCTGCAGGCGGTGGTGGCGGAGATCTATGGGCCGGATGCGGAGACCCGCCGGGAGGTGGCGACGGTCATGACCGCGGTGTTCCAGTCGGTGGATGGCCTGGCTGATGTGGACAACTATCTGACCGAACCTTATGAATCCTGGCATTTCAGGATCAACACCCAGAAGGCCTCAATCCAGGGTATCTCCAACAGTACGATTATCGAGGCCCTGTCCGCCGCCATGGGGGGCTACAAGATCGCCGATGTGCGGGAAGGGTCGGCCCTGGAGCCGACCTGGATCACCATCCAGGCCCCGCTCTCGTTGCGGGCCAATCCCCAGGCCCTGGCGGATCTGCCGATTCCCGGTCCCCAGGGGCTAAGTGTGCCATTGGCCGAACTCGGTCATTTCGTCAGGAGTCCGGAGGAGCCGATGATCTACCACAAGGATCTGCGTCCCCTGGAGTATGTGGTGGGCGATGCGGTGGGGCGTCTAGGCGCGCCCATCTATCCCATGCTCAAGGTGGATGAACAGCTGCGGGAGTACACCACCCCGGATGGGCAGATCCTATCCGGCACCCTGACCGGCCCACCGGAGGACAATGGGCTATCGGCATTTGAGTGGTCTGGCGAGTGGACCGTAACCTACGAGACCTTTCGGGACATGGGTGCCGCCTTCGGGGTGGCATTGATCCTGATCTATATGCTGGTGGTTGGCATGTTCGGCAACTTCCTGGTCCCGGCGATCATCATGGCGCCTATTCCGCTGACCCTGCTGGGCATAGTGCCCGGACACCTGATTTTCAATGCCCAGTTCACCGCGACATCGATGATCGGTTTTATTGCCCTGGCCGGCATTATTGTGCGTAATTCGATCCTGCTGGTGGATTTCGCGGTAGAGGAGATCAGGAGTGGGGTGGATGTGCGTGAAGCCGTACTGCTTTCCTGCAAGGCACGCACCCGGCCGATCATGATCACGGCATTTGCCCTCATGGGGGGGGCTTCAGTTATACTCACGGACCCGATCTTTCAAGGTATGGCCGTTTCGCTGCTGTTTGGTGTATTTGTTTCCACGGTGCTGACCCTGGTGATTATTCCGCTGGGCTGTGTAAGCGCAGGAACAAGTCTACAGAGCATTGCCAAGACCAGAAGCCTGGAAAATGCAGGGTAGACCGGGGATCGATAATAGTAAGGTTGACGCAGATTGAACTACCTTAGTCATAAACGGAAGCGTATTCAAAGGTGTTAAATGTTGTTTGTGGATGAATTTATGCGGCGTGCCATAACGATTCTGCTGCTCACTTTCATGGTGCAACAGGCCGTTGCCAGAAACACAGGAGCGCGATCAGGGGGCATGCCAGGTGATGCTGGTCAATGGAGTTATGCGGGGGAGACAGGACCGGCACACTGGGCATCGCTCTCCGAAGCTTTCTCCCAGTGTGGGACCGGGCGCCATCAATCACCGGTAGATATCAATATCCGGGAGACCCAACAGACACCTCTGCCACCCCTCAACTTTCACTACCGCACCAGTATCCTGTCTATCGACCGGGAAGGCGGAAGGCTCTGGATCGATTATGATTCTGGCAGTTATCTTAAAATAAGGGGAAATCGCTACAAGTTACGGGGTTTCGACTTCCATACTCCTGGAGAACACAGCTTCAACGGAAACCTGGCCGATATGGAGATACATCTCTATCATCTGGACTCCCAGGGCAATCGATTAATCGTTGCCATACCCGTGATAGGCGGTCATCGAAATAACTTCACGCTGTCCCGTATCTGGGAAAACATCCCGAAACGCAGTGGAAACAGGCATTATCGGCAAGTAGGGATCAATCCCATGTTCCTGCTGCCATCTGATCGGAGTTATGCATTCTATTCCGGCTCGGAGACCAAACCGCCTTGCGTGGAGAATGTTCAGTGGGTTGTCTTCACTAACCCGCTTAATGTGTCAAAGAGTGACATTTCTCGGTTTCGCGATATTGTTGGGAGCAACGCAAGACCCATTCAGCCCTTGAACGGCAGAATCGTTCTGCAGGATAGCCATTAGCTGGCGCGGGGCAAATCAGCTTGATTAATAAAAAACTCAGCAAAATCAAAAGGATATAGATGTTTGGTTGGGTTTTTTCGGTTACATGTCGATGGAATTGACATCCCCTGCATAAGCAAGAATAACAAATGAATACAGTAGGATATACTTGTTATCGGGGATGGTGATCTCAGGTATTAAGGGCGCCATGCCGACCAGATGTGTCGAATTTTTTGACAGAAATTCTTATGAGAAGGTGAATCTTATTGTAACTCATTAATAAATAAAATAATTTATTGATTGGCATTAATAATGTATATAAATAATCAAGCCCTATACGGAGAAAGGCAATGCAATCAAATAGAAAATATCTGCATATTTGGCCCGAAGACCCCGCATGGCCAGATCCTTCTGGTAACGATCCGTACGACATCACCAGTTGACAAGCCGCAAGCTAACAGAGTTAACAAGGCTGCCATATGGCAGCCTTTTTTATGGGTTCAATAGGCGATATTTCTATTCGGATCGCCGCGAGTTGAACCGAGCCGCACACCCAACGGACCTCTTGG
>JBDLIF010000356.1:0-3374 GCA_039714955.1 Pseudomonadota bacterium
CCCTTCTGGAGGGGGCCACACCTACAATCCACAAGTAATCAAAGGTAGTCATTGCAAATGCAACGTCTTCTACTCATCGCACTTACATTGACATTGCTCGTTTCAGGAAATGCCTTGGGCAGCAATGGCACGGATGCTCTTCTCGATCTGAGCTATGAGCAGACCAAAGCAGGCAAACTGGATGATGCCCTGAGTACCCTGCAACAGGCTGTAACTAAAGACCCAACGTCTTCACTGGCGCACTCCCGTCTGGGAGGCATCCGACTGCTGCGTCAAGAGTACAGTGCGGGTATCAAGGATTTCCAACAGGCGATCATGCTGGATCAGAACAATGCTTCAGCCTTCGTTGGCATGGCGGTAGCCTACCTGCACATGAGCCAATATAGCCTGGCCAGGGCAGCATTAGATGAAGCGGCAAAAATTGATCCTGCAAAAAAGCCGGAGATTGACAAGGTTCTGGCATGGATCGAGCAACGCACTCAGTCCACTGCACACTAATCAACCAGTCATGAATTGCATGACACGCGGCCACCATAACATGACTGCATTTCTGCCTAGGAGATTCAGATGAAGAAAATGAAAAAACAGCTTTCCGCGCTCTTCGCCGGTCTGCTTATTGCCGGTGCAGCCACGGCCGGGGGTGTACGCTCCCCGAGCATGCTGGCGAATACCTGCGCCGGTTGCCATGGCACCGATGGAGCCAGTGCCGGCGACATCATGCCAATCATTGGCGGCATGGAGAAGGAGTACCTCACCACAGTACTCCTCGAGTACAAAACGGGGGAACGTGACTCCACCATCATGGGACGAATCGCCAAGGGTTATTCAGACAATGAGCTGAAAGCGATTGCCTCGTACATGGCGAGCAAGCCCTGGGTCTCCAGCCCATTCAAGGCCAATTCGAAGTTGGCTTCCATGGGTAAGAAAATCCATGAAAAGCAATGCAAGACCTGCCATGAAGAGGGTGGGCGAGTACAGGAAGACGAGGCCCCGCGCCTGGCTGGTCAGTGGCCTGATTTCACCCTGCACTATCTCAAGTGGTGTCATAAAAAGGGTAAGCGCTGTGCACCACGTAAGATGGGGGCCCGTGTCATGAAGCTCTCCGATCAGGAGCTCAAGGCCATGGCCCACTACTACGCCAATGAGAAATAACCGCAGGGGAATAGACATGGCTCAATTTACTCGAAGAAACTTTGTTAAAGCCGCGGGCGCTTGCGCTGCGCTGGGCACCCTGGGAACCATCAGCCCCAACTCTTTCGGCAAAGGGAAGAAAGGTCGTGTAATCGTCATCGGTGGTGGCTATGGCGGCGCCATCGCCGCAAAATACATCAAGATGGCTGACCCTGATATCGACGTACTGCTGATCGAGAAAAACACCGATTACGTCTCCTGCCCGCTCAGTAATGAGGTGCTCAGTGGCGAGCGCAGCATTGGCAGCATCACATTCGACTATGTCAAGCTGAGCCGTAATCGTGGTGTGCAGATTATGAATGACGAGGTGGTGGAGATCGATGCCGCCAACCATTTCGTCAAGGGTTCAAGCGGTAGCAAGTACAGCTATGACAAACTGGTGGTCTCCCCGGGGGTAGACTTCCGTTATGAAAAGATCGAGGGCTACAGCGCCGAAGTGGCTGAGAAGATCACCCACGCCTGGAAGGCGGGTCCGCAAACCGTCACCCTACGCAAACAGCTTGAAGCCATGAAAGATGGGGGTGTCTGTTATATCGCCGCTCCACCCAATCCTTTCCGTTGTCCGCCCGGGCCCTATGAGCGTGCCGCGCAGATTGCGATGTACTTCAAGCACCACAAGCCAAAATCCAAGGTCATCATCCTGGATGCGAAGGACAAGTTCTCCAAGCAGGGTCTGTTCATGCAGGGCTACAAGAAGTTCTACGGCGACATGATCGAGTGGGTACCTGGCGCCGAAGGTGGCATCATCGAAGGGATAGACCCGGCAAACAACACCTTGATCGGCGAGGTCGATGAATACAAAGGCGACGTGGTCAATCTCATTCCTCCACAGAAGGCGGGCAAGATCGCCCATGTCGCCGGTCTGGCGGACGATTCAGGCTGGTGTCCGATAAATCAGAAGACCTTTGAATCGACGCTGCATAAGGATGTGCATGTAATCGGTGACGCCAGTATTGCCGGCAAGATGCCGAAGTCGGGTTATGCCGCCAACTCCCAGGGCAAGGTCTGCGCCGCCGCCATCGTGGCCGCCTTGAACGGCGTGGAGCCGGGTGAGCCCTCCTATGTCAACACCTGCTACAGCATCATCGCCCCTGAGTGGGGTATCTCGGTCGCGGCCGTCTATCAACTGGTGGATGGCAAGATCGTCGGTGTGAAGGGGGCTGGCGGTCTGTCACCCATGGATGCGAAACCCGAAGTTCGCGCCATCGAGGCCCAGTACGCCCGCAGCTGGTTCAAGAATATTACTTCCGATATGTTTACCTGATTACCCTCTGTCTCAGCTAGGCCAAGACGGTAGGGATAGGCTGGCGAAACGCGCTGTAAATACGTCCTTGTACGCTCCACGGCGGCATCCATGCCGCCGAGGGTTTCGCCACCCCATCCCCACCGCCTTTTCTTTGGATATCAGCTGAGAGACAGGGCTGATCAACGATTGCTTTGAACAGGCAAATGAGCGCCGCGCCCGCGGCGCTTTTTTTATGCGGGTGACAAAAACCTTGTCAGCGTTGCAGGTCCGAGGTCGGCGATCTACCTGGTTGGAGAGGACGCCGTGAATCCATCCATGGAGGCTTGACGGCAGCATCTGACCTCCATGGATGGATGAAATGCAATTGGATTGTAAGGAACAATCCTTGCCCTGCTGCCGACACCTCACCAACCAGGTACATCGCCGACGGATAATTGATGGCCGACTAAGGGACGACCGACATACTGTCTGACGCGATGGTCTCCACCCGGATCGCCGCGCTCTTGAACATCCTCTGGAAACGGGCGACCTCCGGAAGATCGGCATCAGCGAACAGATTTTGCAGATGCCCATAGGAGAGGGCCTGATATTGCAACTCCGCGGTAATAGTCAAGTTGCTGCTGCCTATGTTCGAAATCCTGTATTTCACGACATCGCTGCCGCCGATGAAATCATCATCGTTCATTGCAGCGCCGGCAACCTGCACATCTGGCACATCGGTTGAGACACTCTCTTTGTCGAAGCCACTGGGCAGCAGGCGGTTGTCCTTTACATAACCCGCGGCCCGCAACAGGGTATGGGTCACATCACCATCGCTATCCATCATGATGGGTTCATAGGACTGGACCTGGCCCTGGCCGGTTATCTTGTCGTAGTGGGGTTCATAGTCTATGCGCTCTGGATCCTCATCAAGACCGATACCCACCACACTGCCATC
>JBDLIF010000357.1:0-3352 GCA_039714955.1 Pseudomonadota bacterium
CAACATCTACATCGCTTACAATGAGTTCGAGAATACCATGACTCAGAATCCAACCATTGAGAAGCTGATCCCCATCACATCGGAACTCGACACCGAGCTTCGACATCATTGGGACTATATCTATGAACCAGATTCAAAGGATGTGCTCTATAACCTGTTGAGCCGCTATGTCGAATCTCTGGTCTATCAGGCCGTGGTGGAAAATGGTGCCTGTGAACAGTCTGCCCGAATGGTCGCAATGAAAGCGGCGACGGACAATGCGGGTGATCTGATCAACGAACTGCAGCTTGTCTACAACAAGGCGCGTCAGGCAGCGATTACCCAAGAGATCTCAGAGATCGTAGGTGGGGCAGCGGCGGTTTAATCGGTTCATCCACAGAATTAATCTTTAACTATTAGTGAGTCGCCAGGTGCGGCGAGAGGAACCAGAAATGAGTTCGGGCAAAGTGATAGAAATCATCGGCGCCGTGGTGGACGTACAGTTCCCAACCGGTCAGATGCCGAAGGTCTTTGACGCTCTCAATATTGCAGAGGCCAGCCTCACCCTGGAAGTTCAGCAGCAGTTGGGCGATGGTGTTGTACGTACCATCGCCATGGGTTCGACAGATGGCTTGAAACGTGGTGTTGAAGTAGTAAGCACAGATGCTCCTATCTCCGTGCCTGTTGGGCAGGGAACCCTGGGACGTATCATGGATGTGTTGGGCAATCCGGTGGATGAGGCAGGTGAGGTCAAGTGTGACACCCGCATGCCGATTCATCGTTCGCCGCCCAAACTTGAAGATCAGGCTGCGACCACTGAGATCCTCGAGACCGGCATCAAGGTTATCGATCTGATCATGCCCATCGTCAAAGGTGGTAAGGTCGGCCTGTTTGGTGGAGCTGGGGTAGGTAAGACGGTTACCCTGATGGAGTTGATACGTAACATCGCGGTAGAGCACTCTGGCTTCTCGGTATTTGCCGGCGTCGGTGAGCGTACCCGCGAGGGTAACGACTTCTATTACGAAATGCAGGAGGGTGGCGTACTCGACAAGGTGGCCCTGGTCTATGGCCAGATGAATGAACCCCCCGGCAACCGTCTGCGTGTAGCCCTGACCGGCTTGACCATCGCCGAGAACTTCCGTGACGAGGGCCGTGACGTGTTGTTATTCGTGGACAACATCTACCGTTACACACTGGCGGGAACCGAGGTCTCCGCGCTGCTCGGCCGCATGCCTTCCGCGGTGGGTTATCAACCGACGCTGGCTGAAGAGATGGGCGCCCTGCAGGAGCGCATCACCTCCACCAAGACCGGCTCTATCTCTTCGTTCCAGGCGGTTTATGTACCGGCAGACGATTTGACCGATCCCTCACCCGCCACAACCTTCGCCCACCTGGATGCAACCCTGGTGCTCTCAAGACAGGTAGCGGAACTGGGTATCTACCCGGCAGTGGATCCCCTCGATTCCACATCGCGAATTCTCGATCCAAACGTTATCGGCCAGGAACACTATGACACTGCACGCGCAGTTCAGGGTACCTTGCAGCGTTATAAAGAGCTGAAAGATATCATCGCGATTCTGGGCATGGATGAGTTGTCTGAAGAGGACAAATTGACGGTGCAGCGTGCCCGTAAGATGCAGCGATTTCTCTCTCAACCCTTCTTTGTGGCGGAGGTTTTCACCGGGTCACCAGGAAAGTATGTCAGTCTGAAAGAGACCATTGCAGGTTTCAAGGCCATCATAAGTGGTGAATATGACCATCTGCCCGAGCAGGCATTCTACATGGTAGGTGGTATCGAAGAGGCCGAGCAACATGGTGGAGACGTCTGAGTTTCAGTCGGGAGAATAAACCATGGCAATGACAATCCATGTTGATATTGTGAGCGCCGAGGGTGAAATCTTTACCGGCAGCGCTGAGATGATCTATGCTCCAGCTGCCATGGGTGAGGTGGGTATAGCTCCCCGTCATACTCCTATGGTAACCCGCTTGAAGCCCGGAGAAGTCCGTGTCGAGATTGGGGGCGGCAAAGAGATGCAGCACTTCTTTGTTTCCGGCGGAATCCTTGAGGTACAGCCCCATGTGGTTACAATATTAGCGGATACCGCGCTACGGGCAGCCGATCTCGATGAAGCGGCAGCGCAAGAAGCCAAACGACGCGCGGAGGATGCAATCACCAATAAATCGGCTGAGTTCGAATACGCCAGGGCTCAGGCGGAACTGGTTGAAGCCGTTGCCCAATTGCGTGCTATTCAAAACGTGCGTAAAGGCATGCGCTCCTAATTTTATTCTTCTATACAGGGGCCTGGGATTGCCAAGGTCCCCCATTCGAGTTAGCCATGTCCAGTGAAATAATCAAGACAGGGAAATTTGTCTCCCTCACCTACTCCATTTCAGATACCGAAGGCAATGTCCTGGAGCAGAGTGATCTGCCGGTGAACTATATCCATGGAGGAGAGACCGAACTGATCGGTGGGATGGATCGGGCGGTCGCGGGAAAAGCGGTCGGTGATGAGGTGATGATCAACCTTTCGCCCGAAGATGGGTTTGGCGAGCATGATCTCGATCTGACCTTTACCGATGATATCGAGAACGTCCCCCCGCAATTCCGCCAACTGGGCGCTGAAGTCCAGATGCAGAGCGAAGACGGGGAGGTGAAAAGCTTCTTTGTCAGCAAGATCGAAGACGGTAAACTGACCGTGGATGGCAATCACCCACTGGCGGGTAAGGCGCTGTTGGTCAAGGTAAAGATCCTTGAGGTACGGGATGCCACCAAGGAAGATGCCATGCATACAGGCATCCCGGGGCAATCTCCGACCCTCAACTGATGTGGCGTCATACCCCAGTTCAGTAACGCTGAACCCATCAATATAACCTTGACGGCGTACTAGGGCCGATCCAACATTTACTAACCCTGGTCAAATAAGAATAATTACCGGTAGTTGGCCCCTGGTCATGTAAATAGACCCTATTCGAGCCGTAGAGGTTTTCCTAGGTGATCTATCTACAGGCATATGGCGATTTGTCTTGACGTACTTTTCCGATTCTCTGGGAGACTTCATGAAATTAGGTGTCTTGATCCTGGCCGCCGGTGAAGGGACGCGGATGCGTTCCAAGCTGCCAAAGGTCCTGCATGGATTGGCGGGAAGGCCGTTACTCTCCCATGTCATCGAAACCGCGCGCGACTTCTCCCCAGACGAAATCACCCTGGTCTATGGCCATGGTGGTGAGCAGGTGCGTGATCTGCTGGACGCCGATGATCTGGATTGGTGCGAACAGAAAGAGCGGCTGGGTACTGGCCATGCGGTGATTCAGGCCCTGCCCTTCCTGCATCGGGTCGATCAGGTAGTCATCCTGTATGGGGATGTACCCCTCA
>JBDLIF010000358.1:0-3350 GCA_039714955.1 Pseudomonadota bacterium
GCGCTGACCTGCGCATGGTCGAACAGGCGGGTTTATCAGCCAACACCATGACAATCCGCAGCCGATTCACTGTTGTCGAAGTGGATGACTCGCTCAACACGCGTTATCTGTAGTCTATAGCACCGATACCACCGTTCGCGGCCGAGGCGTTGCGCCTCCCGATGCTCGGCGTGATCGCGCCAGGCCTTGATCGATTCAAGGTCACGCCAGTAGGAGACGGTAATGCCGAGTTTGCTGTCACGGACTGAGTTGACACCGAGAAACCCGGGCTGCCGGCTGGCCAACTCCTCCATGCGCCGAGCCATGTCTGCGTAGCCGTTGTCTCCGCTGATGCGCTCGGAGGTGAAGATGACGGCATAGTAGGGCGGGTTCGGCATTTGGATGGTCGTATTCATTTTGTGCTCCTTTCCTCTATAGCCCTGCACTCAGAACGTCATGCAAAACATTCAACATTTGGTCAATTTCCTGCTTGGTGACATTCAGTGCAGGCATGAAACGCAGCGTATCGGGCCGCGGGGCATCGATTAGCAGGCCCCTGCCGAATGCCATTGCTACGATGTTTTTCGCATCACGTTGTGCGGTATCCAGTGCCCACAACAGCCCGCATCCCCGCACTTCACCCAGGTCGTATTGGGTGGCGAGCTGCGAAAGTCCCTGGTTCAGATACTGACCCCGCTCTTCGACCCCCATGAGGAAGCCAGGACTCAGCAAGGAATTCAATACAGCAAGCCCGGCGGCACAGACCAGAGGATTGCCGTTAAAGGTGCCACCCTGATCACCCGGCTCGAAACAACTCACCCTGTCGGTGGTCAGCAGGGCGGCCAGAGGCACACCGCCACCTATGCCCTTGCCCAGGGTCATGATGTCCGGTTCCATGTCAGCCCGCTGATAGTTAAAGAGCGTGCCGGTCCGCCCCATGCCGGTCTGTACCTCGTCGAAAATGAGCAGCAGCTCCCTGTCCCGGGTAAGAGTTCGCAGCCCTTGGAGGAACTCACGGGTTGCCGGAATCACCCCAGCCTCCCCCTGTATGGGCTCCAACATTACCGCAACCGTCTCATTGTCGATGACATTGGCCACACTGTTCAGGTCGTTGTAAGGGAGCTTGATGAAACCCGGCACCTTAGGCTCAAACAGAGCATCCCAGCCTGGCTTGCCCGAGGCGGTCATGGTGGCCAGGGTGCGGCCGTGAAAGCCGTTTTCGAAGGTGATGATCTTGTACGCACCGGAGCGATGCAGTGAGCCCCACTTACGTGCCAGCTTGATTGCGCCTTCATTGGCTTCCGCGCCGCTGTTGGTAAAGAACACCTGGTCGAAGATACTGTTGGCCACCAATTGGCTGGCCAGATCGACCATCGGCTGGTTGTAGAAGGCCGGGCTTGGGTTGATCAGGCGGGCCGCCTGTTGTTGCAGCGCCTCGACGATGGCCGGATGTCCGTGCCCCAGGACGTTGACCGCCCAACCCTGCACGAAATCCAGATAGCGGCGTCCGTTGGCGTCGGTGAGCCAGGCGCCTTCACCTTTCTCGAAAATGACTTCAGGACGGAACGCGATGGGCATGATTGCATCAAATGGGGTTGTCATCTTTTTCTCCCTTATCTGTTTCGGTAATGTCAGGCCGTGCGGTCCGTTTCGCGAGACTGACCAGCAGCACTCCGCCCAGTACCATGGTTGAGCCGATGATCTGAGGCAGGTCGAGGGCTTCGTCCAGCAACAGGTAAGCCATCACAAGCGTCGCCACCGGACCCAGGGTGCCGATGATGGAGGCCTGGTCCGCGCCGATGCGCCGGATACCGGCGCTCATCAGAAACGCAGGCATAACGGTGGAGACTAGCGCCAGCATCACGGCCAGCCCTAATACCTTGTTGGATACCGCCAACTGATCGATCGGCCTGCTCGCCAGGAAGTGAATGATGGTGGCGCAGCAGGCAATCGACATGGAGTAGGCGGTAAAGCGTTTCGAGCCGAAGCGGTGAATGAAGTGGCCGCTGCCGGTCATGAAGATGGCGAACGCCACGGCACTGCCCAACACCAGCATGGCGCCCAGGGGGATATCGGGAGACTCCGCATACGGATTGGTGCCATACACCAGCAGGATCCCGGCATAGCTGAGCAGCAGGGCCCAACGCTGCGCCCGGCTGATCGGCCGCCGGTAGAGCAGGGCGGTCAGAAACACCACGATGGTGGGATAGAGAAACAGGATCAGCCGCTCCAGCCCGGCCGAGATGTACTCCAGGCCCTTGAAGTCCAGGAGGCTGGCCAGATAGTAGCCCATCAGACCCAGGAGCATGAGCGCCATCCAGTCCCCGCTACGGCGCTTCTGAACGTCGGGCTCACGGCTCCACAGTGCAACCGCCAGAAAGAAGGGCAGGGCCAGCGTCATGCGCAGGGTCATCAGGGTGATGGCATCGATCTGTGCGCTGTCGGCATAGGCCAGCTTGATCAGGATCGACTTGGCTGAAAAGCCGATAGCGCCAAGCAGGATAAAGGCGCTGCCGATCAGGGCGTGTCGCGAGTGATGGGTTGTTGCATCCACGGGTTGTCTCCGGTTGGGGCAACCACGGATCCCGCGGCGAAAGGGGTGAAAATGGCAGTCGCGGCGGGATACGCGGCTGCCGGGTGAAAAATCGTTCTAGAACAGATAAAAACGGCAGCGACGAGCGGGCAGGCGCCAGCGCAGTCGCAGAGTGCGGCCGTTCATGTGGGTATCAAGAATAGCGGTCAGCAGATAAATCATGCACCAGAGCCTAACCAATCCTTCAGGGACGAGTCAATGCCTGGATGATGATCAGACATAAAGCAAGGCGGTTTAACCTCTCCAGAATGTGGTCCCCCTTGTTACCAGTGCTCGTGGCGTTAGGTTACTCAGTCAGCTTCAGCGCCGGGTGTGATTGCACCTCGAACCGCATCGGCGCACCGCTTTTCACCCAGCTAAAACTTGGCAAAGTGGTTTCTTTTTTGTCAGGGTCGCTGAATTCCACCCCAACCTGCGCTGGGCCATCATGGATTACAAAACGAGCGTGAGGCTCTGCGTCTTTGCTCGCGAAACACAAACGCACATCGAATGTGAGCGCTCCTCGGCAGTCAGACATAGGTCCCGGTGTTCCGGTTTCCCATCGAGCACTTGAGTGATGCACAGGGAACACTCGCCGCGTTTACAGTCGTGAGGGACCGCCAAGCCCGTGTCCAGCAGGGCATCCAGGATGCTGCGCGACGCCGGGACGGTAAGGGTTTTGCCGCTTTTCGCGAGTGTTATTGTTAGTTCCCGATCCTGAGGTGTTGAAGCTGCCCCAAAGCTCTCGAAGTGAATCTGATCCATCGGCCAGCCATTCGCCTGGGCCAGGTCGCGTACG
>JBDLIF010000359.1:0-3334 GCA_039714955.1 Pseudomonadota bacterium
CGGCGATCCCTGAAATGCAAAAGCGTGGCGGTGGTGCGATTGTCAATACCGGTTCCATGTGGGCCAGCCAGGCAATTGGAGCGACACCCTCCAGTGCCTATTCGGCAGCCAAGGCGGGCGTCCACGCCCTGACCAGGAACCTGGCCATTGAATTCGCGGCAGACCACATCCGTGTGAATGCCGTGGCACCTGCTGTCGTGGAAACCCCTGTCTACAACACGTTCCTGAGTGATGAGGAAGTCAAGACAGTGTTGCCAGGGTTTAACGATTTTCATCCGCTGGGACGCAATGGACAACCCAAAGATGTGAGCTCGGCCATCTTGTTTCTGGCAGGCCCACAGGCGGACTGGATAACCGGTGTGATTCTGCCGGTAGACGGCGGTGTCACTGCTGGCCAACACACACTCGCAGAGAATAAGGAGAGAGCAGCATAATCCAGGCAAGCAATGCAGCTGCTTCAGCCCCGCCTGATATCTCTGATGCTATTTGCCGTCATTACGATCTCATGAGTCGTAGGAACTACCGGATACTCGTCTCCCAACCATACGGTTTCTCGTTTTCATTATTACGATAATTCGTTAATTACGGATTGTCGTGACCCTCAGCTGCCCGACGGATCTGTAAATACTCTCAATATATCAGTTACTAAGCGCCACGCCGGGAGTTGGCACGCGACTTGTAATAGAAGAAGTAACAGAGCAATTCGCCATTGACTACCAGACGTAGACCGAGGAGGACGAATCATGAACAGAAAACGTATATTGAGACTGGTCACGGTTTCCGACGCTGATTCATCGGCACGTGTGGCGTCGCTGTCTACCCGGGTGCTGGCACAGCAGAACCGCATCTATCGTGATACCGGCGGTGTCAGTGATGGTTGCAGAGGCGAGGGTTTCAGGCCGGCTTTTCTGGACCGTTCGACCGGAATTACCTGGCTGTCGCGTTTTGCAGACGGACGCATTGCACCGTTGCATGTGCTGGATGGCCTGCCAGACGAGCTGGTGGCCAAACGGGACGGGAACGGAAATATCAAGACAGCAAAGGACTGCGTGATCGCCGGCTTTCTTCGCGGTGGTTTGTTCTACACCCGGGAGCAGGCAGCCAGGGCTGTCACTCATTGAATCTTTAATCCATGTGCTAACTGATATTCAGGAGGTGTTCCATGTCATTCGATAACCTTACTCTGACCGGTTTGCTGGTCACGCTGCCTTATTTCGCCATGCTGATTATGTTTAGCAACAAGAAGTCCACTACAAAACATGCTGAGCCGCTGGTATTCGATTGCCAGGATAACGAACCCTATCGTTACGGGACTTGATGCAATGCAATTGTTTGCTTCATGCCCGGTCTGTTCCGGGCATGAATCCAGGATAATTTTGAGGATGAGTGTATGAAGGCGCGAAAAGAATCAATTCTTCATGGCATGTTGCATCGCCATCAACCCGGACAACCACTTGCGGCTGTGATGAAGGCCGGGATGGGTGGTCTGCTGGCAATTGGTGCGGTGGCCTGGTTAAGTCACGTCATCGGAAACCCGCTGCTAATGGCGCCGTTCGGGGCGACCTGTGTATTGTTGTTCTCCGTACCTAACAGCCCGCTCTCGCAGCCGGCCAATGTTATCGGTGGGCATATTGTTTCAACGGCCATCGGGCTCTTACTTCATGCGTTCCTTCCGGTTGAGTGGTGGAGCCTGGGGCTGGCGGTGGGTCTGGCAATTGCCGCGATGGCGGCCCTGCGGGTGACGCATCCGCCGGCGGGGGCTGACCCACTGGTCGTATTCTTCGACAATCCGGGCTGGGGATACATCGGATTCCCCGTAGCATTCGGTAGTCTGGCGCTTATCCTGATTGCCTGGCTGTTTCACCGGTTGCCGCCGCGTGTCGTCTATCCGACGCCCGGTCAAGATTGATCGTCCTGCCTGGGAAAATAGCCATGACCATAAAAACCGAAACCACCCAGGCAATTCTTGCTGTATTGAACGCGGTGCGGTGGAAACGTTAATCAGGAGTAGAGTGCAAATGAACACCATACGGAATAACGTCCATTCGTTCGCTGAGGCGAAAGAGGAATTTGAAAGTGCATGGATAAACCCGCAAAACACGAAGTTTGAGTTGCCGGCAGTCGATATCAACGAGGTGCTGAGTAATCGTTACGAGGTGAGCAAGCCCGTTCAACTGACGCGGAGCATAGTCTGGGACATGGAGCTCAAGAAAGCGTGGGATCCAGCTACCTACATCCCTTATGTCGTCTCCCGCGGCCAATCGTGGGGTCGCCACTTTATTGACGACGGCAGCGAGCGCCTTTTTAGGGAAATAACCGCTCAAGCTTGGATCGCTGACACGAGCGGTCCCGTATTCGAAGACGTATTCATTAATCACACGGAGCAGAAAATAATTTTTCTCGGGCGAGCCGAATTGGAAGCCGAGACTGGAGAGACTATTCGCACTAACGGATTTCAACCCTTGTTTAACGTGGAGCACGCGGTCGGGGGGACTGAAGGTGCCCCGTTGAATCTCTGGCGCATTGTCATTCTAACTGAGAACAACGACCGGCGATTTCACCGGCCGTTCGAGGACATGGTCAAGGCCGGCTGGCTCCCCGGATTCCTGGAAATCTACATCGAAAAAGACCTGCACGTGCAACTAAGTCGGAGACAGACATGAACATACTCGCTTTTGCAGCCAGCAACAGCTCGAAATCCATCAACCACCAGCTGGTGAGGTATGCCACTTCAATGCTCAATGCGGACGACGTCGAGATCATCAACATCAACGATTATGAGATGCCGTTGTTCAGTGAAGACAGGGAGGCCGAACTCGGGCATCCGCGCCAGGCACAGGATTTTCGCAACAAGATCGGTGAAAGCGACGCCATCGTGATCTCGTTCGCGGAGCATAACGGGTCCTACACAGCGGCATGGAAAAATCTGTTCGACTGGACCTCTCGCATTGATCAGAACGTATTTCAGGGAAAACCGGTGATCTTCCTCGCCACATCACCTGGTCCCGGCGGTGCCTCGAATGTGCTTTCGCAAGCTGCGACATCGGCACCCTATTTCGGTGGAGAGCTCATAGCCTCGTTGTCCGTGCCCAGCTTCTATGAGCACTTCGATACTGATACGGGGCGTCTGAGAAACCGCGAATTAAACGATAAATTGACAGCAGTGATGCAGAGCCTGCGGGAGAAGACAGCAGCAAAGGCGGACCTGCACACTTCAGGAGAAATGAGATTATGACGAGTCGAGCTAGGTTTGGCTCATCGTTGTTGCTGGTGGCGGTCCTGGCCGCCGCCGGTGGCCTCGCGGTATGGAAGCACGGGGCGTTACAAGAGGCGG
>JBDLIF010000360.1:0-3330 GCA_039714955.1 Pseudomonadota bacterium
GGTGATTAGCCCCATCTCTCAGCTGGGCCTCGGCGGTGGGGATAGGCTGTCGAAACACGCTGTAAATACGTCCGTGTACGCTCCACGGCGACATCCATGCCGCCGAGGGTTTCGCCAACCTATCCCCATCGCCCTTTCGTAGGATATCAGCTGAGAGATGGGGCTAATCACCAAACTGATTGATAGCGTTTCTCCTTTCGCGCAACTTATGGCGTTTTTCCTATCATCAAATTCTATCACCAATAGATCATCTATTTGATTGGCGGGGAATGCCAAGATTGTCTGGTCCGCACTAAGCAAAAAACTGCCTGTTGCTGAAGATAGGTATTCTTTGTCGAATAAATGTCATCAGGACTTGAAGGGATGGTAAGACTGAGTAACACTTAAGGTCTCAAAGGATGGGTGTAGTTCAATGGTAGAACCTCGGCTTCCCATGCAGAAGCCCCAGGTTCAATACCCATTTCCCACCCGGAGAGGACTAAACAATCATTTTGGAGGAGCAAATCTATGAGCACCGAACACGCTACCTGGGCTGATCTTGCCATCGACCTGTACGATAAATTGACCGGTCGCGGGGCTGAAATCACCTATCACTTCGAGGACTTTGAAATTGATGTGCCTGACATGGTGTCTCCGGAACCCAAGTATGCCAAATGGCGCTTCAACGGCGTGCTTAAGATCCGTACCAGGGATGATCAGAGTAAAGAATGAACGAAAGGAGATCGCTGATCGTCGATGCCGATCTTGAACTGACGAACGGATCGGGATCTCGGGTCAGTTTGCGCTTGAAGTCCGGGCAGGGTGTTGTCGAATTGAGCGACGCCGCACTTCTCAGGTGGTTCATCAAGGACTACCTGGCCAGTCGCCAACGTCGCGGCACCCTGCAACGCATGCTGTACATGGCAAATTATTTGAACCCCAAGATCGACATCTCGGTCATTGGCAAACGCATCGCGCGAGTCGATACCGAACGTGGCGGTGGCTTCATCTGCGGACTTTTGGGCCTGCCTGGTCTGCGAATCTGGCCATTCGCATTCGTCAGAGCCTTGTTTAAATGATTCTGCTGCCTATTTCTCACCTGCATTGACTTCCAGAAAGCCTGTGAAACACACATTTCACAGATTGGGGGCGAGCAAAGGGGAGCGCTCAACCGGCTAGGAGGTTGCCCAGGGAGAATTCCGCCTTTACCTTGCCTATCGGTCGGACGTTGGGTTAAGTTAAGCCTTCCATACCACAGAATATTCAGAGCCAAATCAATGAGTCAGCCGCTACGACTGGAAGAGCGGATCCAGGGAAGCCGGAGCGGGAACTTCTTACAAGAGCTGTTCGGTAACAGCATCCATTTCCCCCTGGTAAACATCGTTCTGGAGCTGTTGCTGAAGGGGTCGCGGGACTATTTACTCGAACCCGACCCCTACATCCTGCTAACCGCGGCGCTGCTGCAGGCCTGGATTGTCAGCGGCTGGGAACATGCCGGCAGGCCGCGGCCACTGATCGGTAACCTCATCGGCCCGGGTTTCTATACCCTGACCGAGCTGTGGTTCAGCGGAACAGGTTTTTTCAGCGCCCCGCATCACCTCGCTTACTGGGGCTTTGCGCTTTCCATCGGTTTTATCCAGGCCGGTCGTCACCAACTCTCCGGTGGCCTTCGCGACCTGCTGGTTCTGCTGGAGAACGTGGTGCGCACCTCCTTCGTGCTCGTCATGTACATCATCCTGGAAACACTGCTCGGGGAGTGTCAGGGTGTGGGTCCCTTCTTCGCCTATGCTTCGCACCAGTTCCTGGCGGTAGTCATGCCTTTCCTGGGATTGATCCTCGGCCTCTCCCAACTCAACTCCAAGCGCTTCATGGAGCGTCTGCGCACTACCGCCCAACAGCTGCGGCAGTACTCCGAGTGGATGTTCGGATACGAACTGCTTAACCTGGCGGTGGCGGATCCGCAGCATCTGAGTCTCAAACGCCGGGAACGGGCCATTATGTTCCTCGATATCCGGGGATTTACCGCCTGGAGTGAGGGTCGGACACCAGAATCGGTGGTCGATCTGATCAACCGTTTTTACGCCGCCGCCGAACCCCACTGGAAGGAGGCGATCTGCATTAAACTGATCGCTGATGAGATCATGCTGGTGTTCCCCGGGGTCGATGCGGCCATCAAGTCGGTACGTTCCATGTGTGCCTCGATCAGCCAGGAGTTGTTACCGCATGGCCTCAATGCGGGGGTAGGACTGCATTTTGGATCGGTGGTGGAAGGGCTGATCGGTACCTCCTCACACCAGAGCTATGATCTGCTGGGGGAAAGTGTCAATAAGGCGAAAAGGCTCTGCGACCATGCGGCTGGGGCAGAGGTGCTGATCTCCGAACAGGCACTATCGCAGTTACAGCCCGTGCCGCAGATCTACAACCCCCGGGAGTTGGCGGGTAAGAACGGAAGTGCGCCGATTACAGCCTATTCGCTGAATCCGTTGGGCTCATGAACCGGAGTTCCTACCGCGAGACGGGGTAGAAGCGCTGGGTTGACGGACCGGCCATATCTGTACACACTACTCCGCACTTAAAAAGTAGTTATTCATCCCTGTTATGTTGTGGAACTTTATGATGCATGCCCTGATGGGCTGGCTTGGACCCTACTACTTTATGTTCACACCTGAAGGTATTGGTATGGCGGTACTGGTTGTTTGCGTCACTCAGGCCGTTGACCAGATCCGGATAAGAAAAGAGAAATGGAAGGCGATCGATGCTCTACCGCCAAAAGAGCGAAAAGCCGCTGCGCGGAAATTGGAGGCTGGTTTCAATAAAATGATGGCCTTAATATATATTCAAAACGTATTACTATTTACTGTTGTTCTGCTTGTGGCTGCCCAGGTTGCGCGCACCCACGGTTGGTTCTAGATGGAACATATTCTCTTGGTAACTGTGTTGATATTATTCAAAAAATGAACATCAGTGGGTGAAGCTGTGGAAAGGAAAAAATATTTCTATCGCATATTAGCCTTTACCAGGCTTGGGGGAGAGGTTGCACTCATCGATAAGTCTGATCCAGCAGAGACCATCCCACTCGAATCCTGGTTAGGTACTGTAATCTCATTGGCTGATGGTCAACACAGCATCGAGGAACTGATTGATTATCTTCGTGGTCAGTATGGATCTAATGTCCCGGCTGAGCTGGAACGTACCGTTGAGTCGGTGATTGAACGCCTGATTGAGTCACAGGCCTTGATGCTTTCAGATGAGTCTAATGTGCTGCCCTATCATTTGTCCAAACCGCTCGAAGAACTTGATCCAAATGAAGCCAAATTATCGATGGCAGAAGGTGGATATCCAAGCATGGAC
>JBDLIF010000361.1:0-3322 GCA_039714955.1 Pseudomonadota bacterium
TCAGCAGCGGCGCGGTCTCACCCAGGGCCTGAGCCATACCGATGATGGTGCCGGTCAACATGCCGGGCAGGGCCAGGGGCAATACATGGTGGGTCATCATCTGGATTCTGGAGGCCCCGACACCCAATGCGGCCTCACGAATCGAGGGCGGCACCGATTTCAAGGCCGCCCGGCTGGCGATGATGATGGTGGGCAGGGTCATCAGGGTCAGCACCAGACCACCCACCAGCGGGGCGGAGCGCGGCAGGCCGAAGAAGTTGATGAAGACCGCCAGACCCAAGAGACCGAAGACGATCGAAGGAACCGCCGCCAGGTTGTTGATATTCACCTCGATCAGGTCGGTCCAGCGGTTCTTCGGTGCATACTCCTCGAGATAGACCGCGGCGGCCACACCGATCGGGAAAGAGAGCAACAGGGTAACCACCAGGGTATACAAGGAACCCACCGCGGCGCCCCAGATACCCGCCAGTTCGGGCTCCCGGGAGTCCCCCGCGGTAAAGAAGGTGGTATTGAAACGCTTCTCGATCTGCCCTTTCTGTTGCAGATCCCAGGCCCAGGCCAGCGCGTTGTCTTTCAGACGACGGGCGGTCTCCGGGGTTTCGAACTCCAGTATCTCCCACTCGCCCGCCTGCGCCTCATGCATCGATTTCAGCTGGGTCAGGACCCTGCCGGTGGCTTCCGTGTTGGAAATGTGGGTCAATTTCACCAGGCCGTCGTTAACAAACAACAGGTAGCTCGGCATCTCGCTGTTCAGCTGTTCCATCCCACCCGGAGTATCCGCCCGCTGCCGCAGATCGCTGGAGATCACCTCTTCCTGCGCAACCCTCTCTCTAAAGCTGTCAATCGAGGTCTTGACGTCCGCCAGCTTCTCTTCCAACACCTGGATGCGAGCAGGGTTCGGCTGCGCATCGTTCTTGGCTGCCAGGATATCCTCCTCGAGTCTCATCAGGGACTTTTCCGCATCGGCAAGATTAGCTTGAAGCCGTTTAAGTTTACGCTCCGACTTGTCAGCCTCTCGGGCAATCATCCGTTTGAGATCCTGCAGAATATTGGTGAAATCATTGGATGTGGAGAGCAGCTTGATCTCGCCATCCCCCTTCACCAAGGAGGCAATCCCCGAGCCTTCATGTCGCTCCATATCGGTGGTGTGGCCCTTGAGCAACATGTCCAGCTCGTCATCCGCCGGCACCCAGACCCGCGTCGTATTGCCGACCAGCTCCGGGTGACTCAACACCCTGTCACGCAGTTGAAAGGCCGCGCCGGTACTGACGATGGAGTAGAGCGCCCGCTTCTCCCGGCGTTTTTTCACATCCGGGAAGCGCTTGCGCAGGGTCTGTTTCACCAGTCCTCCATAATCGCCTGCCGCAAGGGATTCCAATGATCCGTCGCCTTTGGGATCCAGGTAGTTCCGGTCGAAATTGACCTCCAACTCCATGTAGGTCTGTTGGAAGGCAGGCAGCCCTTTTGACAGGATGCTGAAAAACAGCATCGACAGAAACAGCAAGCCCAGCCCGATGGCCAACTTTCCGTAGAACTGAAAGCGCCGTTCCGCCCGATAACGCGCCGCCAGGCCGACACGCACCCGCTCTGTCGCCCTGCGCCTGTTTTCCACTGAATTATTCATACTGTTCCCGATACTTTCTGACCACATGCAGTGCAATCACATTGAGCACCAGGGTGACAACGAACAGCACCAGGCCGAGAGCAAAGGCCGCCAGGGTTTTCGCGCTGTCGAACTCCTGGTCGCCCACCAGCAGGGTGACGATCTGCACGGTTACCGTGGTCACCGCCTCCAACGGATTGGCGGTAAGATTGGCGGAGAGTCCCGCCGCCATGACCACGATCATGGTTTCACCGATGGCCCGTGACACGGCCAGCAGCACACCACCCACGATGCCGGGCAGGGCCGCCGGAATCAGCACCTGACGAATGGTCTCGGAGCGGGTTGCGCCCAACCCATAGGAGCCGTCCCGCATGGCCTGGGGCACCGCATTGATCACATCGTCGGAGAGGGATGAGACAAAGGGAATGATCATGATGCCCATGACGAAGCCGGCGGCGATGGCGGATTCGGAAGAGACCTGCAGACCGATCATCGCCCCGGTATCACGCACGAAAGGGGCCACGGTAAGAGCGGCGAAAAAACCGTAGACCACGGTGGGTATGCCCGCCAGAATCTCCAGCAGGGGCTTGGCGATCGCCCGCAGACGGGGGCCGGCGTATTCGGAAAGGTAGATCGCCGCCATCAGACCGATCGGCACGGCTACCAGCATGGCGATAAAGGTCACCATGAAGGTGCCGGCAAACAGGGGGATGGCACCGAAGGCCCCGGTAGAGCCCACCTGGTCGGCGCGAATCGCGGTCTGCGGCGACCACTCCAGACCAAAGATAAAATCGCTGATCGGTATCTGTTGAAAGAATCGGATCGATTCGAACAACACCGAGAGCACGATGCCGATGGTGGTGAAGATCGCAATGGTGGAGCTGGAGATGAGGAAGAACATCACCGCCTTCTCCACCTGGTTACGCGCCCGCTGTTCGCGTCTGATATATTTCAGGGCCAACGCGGCGCCAGTGATGGCGATGGCCAGTACAATCACGGTCAGGGCGAGATTGCTCAGGCTCTGCATCCGGCGATAATGATCCGCCGCCGCCTGCATGGCGGGGCTGACTTCGCCGGAGACGATATTGCCTTCCACCAGATTGCGTACGTCATTGACCAGCAGACCCAGCCGGTCCTGCGGCAGACTCTGCAGCTCATCCGGCAGGGCCTCGATCACCGCCTGCATGATGAGGGTCGACTCGAAGGAGACCCAGAGGCCGAACAGCAGCAGTGCCGGGAGACCGCACCAGAGGGCGGCCTGAAATCCATAATAGACCGGCAGGGAGTGCAGATCCCGGACACGCCCCTTGACGACCGCAAACGCCCTTTTGCGTCCCAGATAGAAGGCCAGGGTGCTCAACCCCAAAAGTACAACGAGCAGGACAAAGGTATTCATTTGCTTGAAAGCAGATAGAGGCGGCCGCCTGCCGAGGCGGCCGCCGGGCTCGTGACGAGTTTAGAGGGTCATAGGCTTCAGCGCCGCGGCATCCGCCTTGAAGGCGGCACGTTCCTGCTCAGGCATGGGTATCAGGCCCTTGTCTGAAAGGTAGCCCTCCTCACCCCAGGTTTTGTCGCTGGTAAACTCGGCCAGGTATTCATTCATGCCCGGAATGGTGCCCGCATGGGCCTTTTTCACGTAGAAGTAGAGCGGACGGGAGACCGGATAGGAGCCATCGGCGATGGTTTCGAACTCAGCGGCAACCCCTTCGATTTTAGAGC
>JBDLIF010000362.1:0-3318 GCA_039714955.1 Pseudomonadota bacterium
TTGACGGGGTCGACCTGGCCTTCGATGTGGGGGTGTCCAATCCCAATCCGGTCGCCATAGCACTGGCGGGATTGGACTACGATCTCCAGCTGGAGGGCAGCTCCTTCATGCAGGGCGACCAGCCTTTGGGAATGACGATGCCTGCCAATGGCAATAGTCAGGTTGAAGTACCCCTCAGGCTCGGCTTCCAGCAACTGTTCAACAGCTATCATCATCTCAAGGAGCGTAATGAGACCGGTTACGAGCTGCTGCTGGGGCTGGCTTTCGATCTGCCGGTACTGGGCAGGGTACGCCTACCCGTCAAGTACAGTGGCCGCCTTCCGGTGCCGAAAATTCCCAAGATCAAGGTCAGTTCGATCAACCTCCAGCAGCTCAGTATGTCAGGGGCGGATCTGCAGCTGGAGCTGGATGTGGACAACCCCAATGCCTTCTCCCTGTTGCTGAACCGGCTCAACTACAATCTGGAGCTGAATGGCCATCAAGTCAGTGATGGGTTGATGAGCAAATCGGTGCAGGTTGCCGAGGGTGGTAAAGGCCGCATCAAGCTGCCGCTCTCACTCAACTTTCTGCAACTGGGTTCCGGCCTCTATTCCGCCTTGACCCGGGACGAGTCACTGAGCTACAAACTCACCGGGGAGCTGGATGCCACCTCATCAAATGCCCTGATCGGCGCCTTCAGGTTACCCGTCATAAACAGCGGCACGCTTGGGGTTGATCGTTAGTCGTTCCATGCCGTTAAAACCCCGCCCTTTTCTACTGGCGAGCTAAAATTAAAGACAGGAGATAAGGCGGCCTTAAGGAAGAGGTCCACCCTGTGCCAGGGAGGCAATCGATAGCAAGATGGCGTCATCAGAACCTTACAGGAGGTATTGTCATGAAAGTATTTATGTTGATGGCTGGAAGTGGTCCTTTGGTAATTTTGACTTCTCATACATCCATTGAAGACCCCGTGACCCTGGAGAAGCTGGCGGCCAAAGGACTGGATAAATTTCTCGCCTATGAGGTCCCGTTCGAGCTGGCAAAAGAGCGCTACGGGGGGCATTTTACCGTTGTGGCCAATGACCTGCATGAGACAGATGATCTACGGGTACTTGACTACAATGGGGAGCGTGCATTCCGATTGTTTACCTTCGCAGAGCTGGGAACGCCAAGGGTTCACGAACCAGCAATGGAACCCAAGACAGCAGTTGCCTGAGTGAAAGTCACTCTATGCTAGTACTCCGTCAACATAGGATTGGTGCATTCATCAATACTATGTTGACGGAGTACGAGGGGCCTATTCCTAAGCCCTCCCTGAGCGGAGGGCTTTTTTTGCTAGATCGCCTGATATTTGGACTGATTGCCTTCCCGCTGCTTACTGGAACAGTTTCAAGGCGTATATAACATAACCAGCAGTGGCGCCAACCAGCGGTAATCCCAGCCAGCGAAGCAATTTACCCAACTTGCCGCTACCCTTAGCTGGCTCGTCCGTGGCTTGGTCCGCCATATGTTCATCGAAGATATGCTCAACTGTCTCCGTGGCGATGGAGTTGGCAACCTCCTGGGAGACCTGGGTGGAGATTTCTCGCACATGGGCCTCGAGGGAGCCTTCGGTGACCACCCGGATATGCTCGATCATCTCGTTCTTTTCCGGAACCTGGGCGAGAATCTCCGCCTTCAAATTCTTTAGCCGCTGGGAGAAGTCGTTGGCCAACGTCTGCACCTGCTCGTAGATACTTGCCTCGATCAGTGATTCCACGCTGCGCTCATTGAGTTGCCGGATGAACTCCTCCAGTTCCTTGTTGACCTGTGATACCACCTCGCCCCGCAGGGAGTCGATATCCACCTCTGGAGGCTTGATGCCCTCAAGCCGCTTGTCAACCAATGTGGCAACCAGCGGCTCGAGCATTTCAGTGACGGTATCCCTGGCAACCTCCCTGGCAATGGCATCGGCGTTTTCCCGAGCAATCCCGGCTGCCGCCGATTCAGCGGTCTCTCGTGCCGCTTCGACCGCAATGGTGCGAATTTCATCCACCGCAAGCACGGGCGGGGCGGCAACCACCTCATCGGCGAATACGGGGGCGGCTTCCTCTACCTCCTGCTTCTCCTCGATCAGTTGGATTATCGCCTTCAGACTGTCATCGGTCGGCGGTTTGGCGAGGATACCCAGCGCACCATGCTCCACCGCCGCCTGTACATAACGATCCCCTTCGTTGGCGGTGCACATTACCATCGGGATATTGGCGAAGCGGGCATTCTTTTTAAGTTCCGTGATGGTTTCCAGGCCATCCATCCCCTCCATGAGGAAATCGACAAATATGGCATCCGGCGTCAGGTTCTTGAGTTGTTCAAGGGCCTGTTCTCCCGACTCCGCCATCGCTACCTCGTCAAACCCGTTCTTCTTTAACAGGCGGCCAAGCACAATACGCGCGGACTTTGAATCATCGACCAGGAAGGCTTGTTTTGCCACGTTCAACTCTCCAATACGCCAGTTTTCGTTCGGGATTTTATCGCTCAAAGGGACGGAGCAATTCGCGAGAGCTGCTCCGTGTCATATAATCAGCGGCCATCTATCCTAAATCCTGAGCTTTGTATGTCTGGTCCTAGCGCGAAAAATCTTACCCCGGAACTCGAATCCATATTACGTGAACGTATCCTGATCCTCGACGGCGCCATGGGTACCATGATCCAGCGGCATAAGCTGGGAGAGGAGGACTACCGGGGTGAACGATTCGCCGACTGGCCTAAGGATTTGAAGGGCAACAACGACTTGCTGGTGCTGAGCCAGCCGGGTGTCATCCGCGGTATTCACGAGGAATATCTGGAGGCAGGGGCAGACATCCTGGAGACCAACACCTTCGGCGCCAACCGCATCTCCATGGCCGATTATGCTATGGAAGATCTGGCCTATGAGATGAACGTTGCTGGTGCGCGCTTGGCCCGGGAAGCGGCTGACAGGTTTTCATCAGAGAAAAAGCCCCGCTTCGTAGCCGGGGTACTCGGCCCCACCAACCGCACCGCCTCCCTGTCGCCGGAGGTCAACGATCCAGGTGTGCGCAATATCGACTTTGATCAGCTCGTCGAGGCCTACATGGAGGCGGCTCGGGGTCTGATCGAGGGTGGCGCCGACCTGCTGCTGATCGAGACCATCTTTGACACCCTGAACGCCAAGGCGGCGGTGTTCGCCTGCGAGCAGGTGTTCGACGAGGACGGCCTGCGGCTGCCGGTGATGATCTCCGGTACCATCACCGACCAGTCCGGCCGCACCCTCTCCGGCCAGACCACCGAGGCCTTCTACAACAGCCTGCGCCATGCCAATCCCATCTCCATCGGCCTCAA
>JBDLIF010000363.1:0-3291 GCA_039714955.1 Pseudomonadota bacterium
TGGTGCCTTATCCCTTTTACTACTGGCCACCAGGCCAGACTGGGGTGGTAGCTGTGAACCCGGCAATGGCGACCCATCGATGGCCACGGGAATCGCCTCCCCTTCACCCGTCGTGCCGATCATCGTCACCGGCAGGATGGTAACGATACCCGCACCGCCACCCAGCGTCAGGGGCGTCGGTCCACTACCCGGCCACTGGAGCCCGCCCGGTAGATTGTCAAAACCCAGGCCACTCGGCATGCCGGCTGACGCTGCGCTGTCAATCTTACCCGCTGGTCTGTTTTTAAGGCGCTGACTGACATCGCCACGTATCTGATTGAATTTCTCGGTGAAGGTGCTGGTCAGGTTTCTGGCCCGCTCTTCGACCCGCTGACTGACCAACCGCTCAACCTCCTCCGTTTTGATGGCGGCTTTTTCTTTTTCCTGTAGCCGTCTATCCATCGCTTCCAGCCGCTGGAGCAATTCATTGTTACGCGCGTTCATGGTCTTGATAGTGTTGGCGTAGGTATCGCGATCCGCCTCGGTCAATGGCGGCAGCATCTCCTCCTCGGCCGGGGCATCCTCAGCCACCGGCCTGGCAGGCGTGGATGATGGTGTGTCCTCGGAGTAGAAAAAAAGCGCGCCCACCGCCATGAAGACCACCAGCACCAGGATCAGCAGCATTCTGTTCATGGGCAGGTCTCCTCGAAGGGATGTGCGGAGACCAGATACCAGGTGGTGGTATCACCGTCCGAGCCGGCGGGATGGATCACCGGATGCTGCGCGGCGGCACTCAACCAGTCACCACGCAACTGTCGCGGATCAAAGACGGTCTCGGTCAAGGATTGGGAGGTCACCCGCAGCGCCGTGACATAACGGGAGGGCATGGTGGGTGAGCGCCATTGCGCCAGGGGTTCGACGGTCAGATCCTTGCCCCGGTAGAGCGGATAATCCCGATCCGGTACCGGCATCCGCGTCACCCCCGGCAAAGGCTTGATCAAGCGCATGGGGGCATAGACGTTCTGCGCCGCATAGCGGGCCAGATCCACGTCATCATAGTCATAGCTGCGACGTTGCCGCAGTTGCGCCTTCTCATCCTCCACCCCGGGCACCCGTTCATCCAGGATCACCAGGGGATGTGTAAGCCCACCCTTGCGCGCCTCCACATCCAGAAAATAGGAGTAACCGGTGAAGGTGATGGCCTTGACCCGATCCGCCTTGAAGGCTTTGTTGGCGGTCCAGTAGACACTCCCGTCCTCGCGGATCTGGATCGGCTTGGAGGCCTGCGCCAGCGCCGCAGGCACTTCCAGTTTGACCGGCACGGGGAAATCGATCCGCCGTTCCTCGCCGACCGGCAGGGTGACCTTGATGGGCGTTTTGTTCCAAACCACATGTTCGAGGTCTGTTGCAGCCATCGTGGATGACACACCCAGTAACAGCAGGAGCATCAGTGAGCGTCGAAGTGGTGACATGGGCAGACTCCTAATTCCGTTGAATGAGTGGTTTCGCATCCAGACCGCGATTACCGTTCAACGCCAGTTGCCAGGGATTCATCTCGCGGTTGGTGTCGTAGCGGACCACATGGATGGGATAGCGCAGCGAGAGGTTCTTGACCGGTTGGCCGAGCACCGTTTCGGTGATGTTCACGTCCAGCCAGACCAGCCAGGAGTCGCCGAGCAGTTCCACGTCCTTTTCATCGTAGGTCGAACCGGCGATGGGCTTGAACACACGCACCCGATCCCGCAGTTCGCCGTGCGGGCGGTTTTCGATCGTGTCTTTCAGCTGCTGCCGATAACCGGGTGTCAGGTAGTAACGCAGTCGGTTGACATTCTTCGGGTAGTCTTTCGCGCCATTGCGCTCCCAGTTATTCAGTTGCTGCAGGATATACTGGGCAAACAGATAGACCTCGGAGGGCGGTACTTCACCGGCCTGCAGGACGGCGCCGGAGCGCAGATCCGGCGGATAGTGGATCGCGATGTCGTTCTGTTTGTTGGCATAAATCAGCGCCTGCATCATGATCACCAGAAACAGGCCGACCACGATGCGGATCAGTAGACGGGTTTTTTGCTTCTCGTTCTCCAGGTCGTTCAGAAAGCTCAACGCCTCACCCTCCAATAGCCGGCCCGGTTGATGTACGCCTTACCGATGCCATATTGATTCAATTGAGCGGCCAACAATCGGTCGTAGTAACCGCTCGGTTTTCCCTCTTTGGCCTTACCGAGGCGTTTACCGCCCTGGTAGATGAAGAGCACGGGTAAGATAATGAGAGGTGGAAGAACCAGAAGCCCGATACCCGTCAAGATCGCCAAGGTCAGGCCAATCGCCAAGCCGGCCACAAAACCCAATCCCGCCAGCCCCAGAATCTCCCGGTTGTTGCAGCCGAGAAACAGGACCGGCTCGACATCGATCAGGTGAGCGGTGTTTTCTGGTTCTTCCATCACACTCTCCGCTTAGGCGGCGTATTGCACGGCCAGTACCGCCAGCACCACAGAGCCAGCACCCACCACGACACCGGAAGCGGCCGTAATGCCGAATTGCTTCCAGTTGTCCTTCTCCCGTGCCTCGGTGTATGAGCCGTAGATGTGCCAGCCGATGCCCAGCACGATGGCCCCGCCAATCACGGTAGCGGCGATGGTCACACCCCGAGAACCCAGATCCCGGAACATCTGGATCGGCGAGGTAGTAGAGGACCCGTCCGCCACATCACCGGCCGCTGGCAGCAGCGCAAAGGCCTGGCCGGGCAACAGCGACAACAACATGACATTCAAGCCCGCATAGAGCGCCATCGTTTTCGCAGACAGGCCTTTGGTATAAGTACGAATTTTCTTGAACATGATTTCTTCCCTATCGATCGAGTTGAGTTTTATTAAGATCCCACGATGATGAGTACCATCGTGAGCACAGTTACGGTGGCGACACCGTTGAACACCCATTGCCCCACTGCCAACTGGTCACTACGAACCAATTTGAACTGGGAGTAGAGTATCCAGACTGTCCAGAGCACGAAGCAGGCGGCAATGAAGCTGCGCACAAAGATTTGAAGATCGATGGCGCTAAAGCCCGCCCCTTGTAAAAAAGCCGATTCCATCAACGATACCTGCCTGTGAGTGGTTGAATGGACCGACCGTCGCGCAGGTCGGCTTGAATATATTCCGCGATGCCCTTGCGCATCAGGCGCAGATCCCGCTGCAGATCGTCATAGCGAAACCGCACACGCTGTTGATCCGGCGCATCCACCCGGATCGCCTCGATCCGCGTGAGCATGAAATCGATCTCCTCGACCAGTCCGGCCAGGTGGGTACGCTCCAACTC
>JBDLIF010000364.1:0-3291 GCA_039714955.1 Pseudomonadota bacterium
TTCTATTCGGATCGCCGCGAGTTGAACCGAGCCGCACACCCAACGGACCTCTTGGGAGCCAGAGGTTGATTATGACGCCATCCCGCTGAACGCTGGCCGCCACATATTCACCGAGTTCGCCTTGGGTTGTGGCCTTGGTCAGTTCAGACCAGCTGAAGAGTCGCGCATTATCGTAGCTGAGGATAACATCGCCTTGGCGAATATCCGCCTGCTCGGCGGGAGACCCCTGGATAACCGAAGTCACAACAATACGATTGGACTGCTTGGTGGCATACAGATAGCGATCATAGGCCTCATCGCCGATCTCTTGACGCAGTGCGGTCGCGTTAGGATGCAGTTTTTGCAGGGCCTGAGAATATCTCTTGCTGCCGAAACTTCCGTCCCGAATTGCCTGGTCACGCAGTTCCAGCCTTTTCATCTCCATTTCACCTCGCCGGCGCAGGATATCGGCGGCAAGCTGCTCATCTATTCCTGCTTCCACCAAAGTGGAGATCCGCAGGTTGTCTGAAACTGGTTTGGATGAAGTGGATTCAATGGCCGGGTTGGCTGTAGTTTCTTCGGCTCCGGATTCATGATCTGGAGGAGAGATGGCAAGGGTATTCTCCAGTTCGGCAACACGTGCGCTCAGCTCCATGACCCTGCTCTCCAATTCGTAAGCCTGTTCAATGCTGGCATTCAATTGGTTGGTTAACAGCTCAATCCTGCTGCTGGCCAGAAATGCTCCACTATCGATGCTGCTTGACTCAGTGGTCGCATTGGGTGTGGTTGATTGCAGCATAGGGGAAGGGGTGTGGGGTGTGTTCAAGTCATAGGCAACCACCAGCAGCGCACCCAGGGCGGCTCCGAAGGCCAATGTGCCGAGTCCAGCCATTCCGGTCGTTACTCCTTAGATTGCCTCAGATCCTGTATCAGCCAACTGCTTCACGCTTGAATTGATGCCGTTGGCCCTGGCAAGTCGCAGATGAAGGCCGTGGTAGGTTTCGCTCCCTGCCATGAGTTCATCGAGATCGATATTGGCCGATGGGCTGTAGGTCTCGCCTCGAAAAGAGAATTCGATGCGGGCGTCAATACGATTATTCAATGTATTGGTCTCCGTGCTTCATTCAGTTGCTGAGTCGTTCGAGCCGTTGCAGACGGTTGTTGTCATCGATCAGCAGTTCAAAATAGCCTTGCACACCCTGCTTGGTGACAAAGGGCCGGAGTGCGTTGGCGGGAAACTCGACACGACGCCCATCGTCCGCTACTACAGAGACGCTTCTGGCGTGCCCCTGGTAATGACTTAGGTAGCGGTCGGCCGAGAGGTTCAAGGAGAAGCGGATAGGGTTTGGCATGGGAAGACTCATGTATGTTTGGCAAACCTTAGCAGAAATGGCGAGAGATAGTGCTCGCTCACCTTGGAGTAGACTCGATCAGATTGGTAGATCGTCAGTAATCTGAAACGGAAGGGTTGCATCTGACGGCTGAAGGTCAGGGCGGAGACCTTCGCCTGATTGTGGCTGTGGCCACGCAGATCGGTTTGTGCGATCAGGTGGAGTCCGCGCTCAAGCGCCATCCCGGAAAACCCTGCTACTGCATGGCATGGGAGCAGCAGATAGAACAGCCCGCAGGCTCCGAGCAGCCTGTCCACGCATTCGATCAGCTCCGGAAACGGCAACAGATCGGCGTGGCGAGCCTGCCTTCGGAGCTTATCTGAAGCCTTGCTGGGGTTGTGAAAGAAGGGTGGATTACTGATGATGAGGTCATAGCGGTTCAGTGTATTGCCGGAAAAGTGCTGGATGGAGCCATGAAGCGCTATTAGCCGCTCACTCCATGGGCTGTTAAAGAAGTTGATGCGGGCTTCATCAAAGTCCTCTTCGGTTAGCTCCACGCCGGTGACGTGGGAGGCGCCCAGTTGAGCCGCTATCAAAGCCAGCAAACCGGTGCCGGTGCCGATATCCAATACCTGCTCACCCCCTTTGACCGGCGCCATGGCGGCGAAAAGCGTGGCGTCGGTACAGACCTTCATGGCCGACTTTTCCTGATGGACGGAAAACTGCTGAAAGCGAAAGGTCGACATGGCTGGTCAGGTGAAAAGGTTCTTAGCGCTAAAGACCTACCCGTGATGGGTATAGAATGCGCATACAGGAAAACGAAAAGTATACGTAATCTAAAACAGTCTGTGCAGCGAATTTTTTCCTCCGAATTCATCACTCTCCGGGAGGGGCGATGCAGAGGATTTCAATGTGGTAAAAAATTGCATCTCAATGCTATATCTTCATTTATGTTGCCTGGATTGAGTTAAGCGAAACCCGGGTTTCGCTTAACTCAATCCAGGCTACTTGCTGGTATAATCGCCTGACGGATCCACCCGATTTCAGACCCTGGGGCCAGGATCTCCCGGGTACGAGAATGCAGGAAGGAATGCAACATGGCGAAAAAACCTTCGAGTAAAAAGAAGAGAGTCAGATCCCGGATGGCTAAGGTTTCCCCGGCCGCCAACATGAAATCCAGGCAGACTCCCACCCCTAGGGGCGTTATCCCCTCTGCCGATAAGATCGTGGAACCGGTGTTGGCATCCACTCCGCCCGAGACAGCCAAGGCCCCGGAGGCCGCAGCCCCGCCGCGGCCAGAACCGGTTGCTGAGCCAGGGTCCGTTGGCCGGTCCGATGGACTGGACGAATCCCATCCAGTGGCCATGCCGGCCCAGGCGGAATCGGTGCACGTGGAGGAACCTGTACCCACCGAGGCGCCCGCCGAGATGCCGGTCGCCGCCGGCCGTCCGGAGTTGTTCATCGTGCATATCAGCCCCGAGATGGCCCCGGTGGCCAAGGTGGGCGGTCTGGCGGACGTAGTATTCGGACTCAGTGGCGAGCTGGCGATCCGTGGCAACCACGTGGAGATCATACTGCCCAAGTATGACAACCTGCGCTACGACCACATCTATGAAGTTCACGAAGTCTACAATGACCTGTGGGTGCCCTGGTACGATGGTGCCATCCACTGCACCGTCTTTTTCGGCTTCGTGCATGGACGCAAGTGCTTCTTCATCGAACCCCACTCCCCGGACAACTTCTTCAACCGGGGCAGCGTCTACGGATTCCCCGACGACATCCTGCGCTTCGTCTTCTTTTCCCGGGCGGCCATGGAATTCCTCTGGCAGTCGGGCAAGCATCCGGACATCATCCACTGCCACGACTGGCAGTCCGCCCTGGTGCCGGTGCTGCTGTACGAGATCTATCAGCAGCTGGGCATGACCCACCCGCGGGTCTGTCTCACCATCCACAACTATAAACACCAGTGGGTCACCGACAT
>JBDLIF010000365.1:0-3280 GCA_039714955.1 Pseudomonadota bacterium
AGTGCCGCGTCTGCAGGATGCATTTGAGCGGCCGACGTGGAGGGATCCACTAGTGCCGCGTCTGCAGGATGCATTTGAGCGGCCATGGCTTTTCTTGCCTCCGCCAATCCAGCCTCGGCAACATCCAGGCTGACCTCAGTATGGCCATGGGCCTGGGCATAGGCCTCGATGCGCTGCTTGGAGCTGTCACGCATGAAGCCTTCCGGCACCCGCATCAGGCGGGCCAGGGCGGCCGCCTGCCAAGTATGTTGGTGCGTTTCACTACGTTCAACACAGCCTACGGTGTTTCCCGCTTCATGCTTGATGCTGGTCTTCGAGCCGAGATGGGACGATTCAGTCTTTATGTCGTCGTCGAGGAAGGGACGGATGTGGGACTCCTCAACAGTTGGCGAGCCTGCGGCACGGGCCTTTTTCTCTGCGCGCATGCTGAGATTACCACGCAGGCTCAGATCCTTGATCGTCAGCAGCAGTTGAGTCGCCACTTCGCTCCAGCGCGCCCCGTAGGAAGTGCCCTTGGGGTGGATAACATCTTCAGCGCTGGGTTTACGTTTCAGTTCACCCCGATCATAGGCCCCAACGATCTCCTCCATCGCCTGTTCCGCATGGCCCGGCATCAGCTGGGCGGTGGCCTCTTCGACGATGCCCTCGGTGATCACGGTGTGTCCCTGCTCCTGGGCGTAACGCAGGATCGCCATGCGCGCCATGCTGCGTACAAAGGAGGGAACCCGCTGCATACGTGCCTCCGCCTCGTTCGTCCAGGAGGTGGTGACCGCCGCCAGGCGATCGACCTGGGGGCTATGTTCGCGCTGGCTCAACAGGACGGCGCATTGAGCATCAGACAACAGATATTCGGTATTGCCGCCTATGTCCAGTTCGGGGTCGGCATGAATGCCGGTGGTGCCCATGACGAAGAGCGAGGGTTTCACTTCGCTCAGATAACGGGCGATTACATCGTGCGGTTTGCCATCGAGCAGGACTGTCTCAATCTCCATGGCGTGATCGCTTGCGATGGACTGGGCCACGGAGAGGTGGCCCTGATAGATCTTGGCCAGGCCGGAATCGATGATCTCTTCGTGCAGTTTCTCCTGCTCCTGGAACTTAAAGACCTGCCCCGCCTCCTCGGAAAGGACGCCGGCGATGCGGTTGAAGGCCACGTAGTGGTAGTAGGGATCAAAGGCGGAGACCACCTTGAGCGGCACATCCCAGGCCTTGGCCAGGGAGAGGGCGGTGAGCAGTCCGCCAAAGGACTTGCTGGAGCCGTCTACGCCGACCACGATGGGCCCCTCACTGATCGGACCTGTGGGTTCCTTGATCACCAGGGTATCGATCCTGCTGCGGCGCACCACGCGCTGGCAGACGGTGCCGAGACGGCTGGACTTGACCGCGCCCAGGCCCAGTGCACCGATCACCAGCAGATCGTAGCTGCCGTTGTTGGTCTCATTCACCAGTTCCCGGTAGTTCTTGCCTTCCAGTGAGCGATGTTCGATGGGTCTGGCCAGTTTTTCGCCAACACTGTCCACCTGGTCCAGGTAGGAATCGGTGATGATGGAGAGCCCTTTGCTGATCAGATCATCGTGCACATCGCGCTGGCGCTCAAGCTCCTGCTCTTCACGAAACTGCTCCGGCAGCCCTCCCTCCATCTGACGAAAGCGGGTGTCGTGCAGCTTGGCCGCATAGACATGGGCCGCGGTCAGTTTGCTGCCGTAGTGAAGCGCTAGATCAACCGCCTCGACTATGCCCCGGTTAGCGTGATCCGAAGAGTCCACGGCCAGCAGAATGGAGTCATAGGAGGGAAGGGCGGTGGGATCTTCAATCTCGGTTTGACTCTCTGCGCGCATGCAAAAGGCTCTCTTTTATTGCATAAACCAGTAGCCGACGATGGTGCCGATCACCAGTAGATTGATGACGCCGGCGATGATGGCCATGTAGTCCATCAGGCTGAGCCGGCGTCCCTGTTTTATACCCATCACGGATAGGTTTTCCCGAGAAAGGGTGCGTCATCCTTGTTCCGTGGCAAGGCGCGATGACGCGTAATAGCCGGTCTATTGCAAGGAATCGCAACACCGCCACGGGGCAAGGGGGGCGTGCAATTTCCGGGGAAACCTATTCGCGATGGGTATTCTGTCAAGGGAGAATCCCTACTTGAAGGTGAAGTCAACCGTGGCGGTGCCGCCAGCCTCGACGGTTACCTTGCCCTTCTGATTCTTCAGCATGCCGTGCCAGGCCTTGATGGTGTATTTGCCCGGTGGCACGTCTTTGATGCTGTAGCTGCCGTCGTCCGCCACTTGGGCAAAGTAGGGGTTCTTGGCGATAAACACGAAACCGTGCATGAAGTCATGGGCATCACACTCCACCTTCATGGCGGGGCCTCGCTTCACCTTGATGGTGTTGGTGACGGTGCCGGGATCAGGCTGGCTGACGTTGGTCAGGGTCTTTTTCGGGCCCTTGGCGTCACCACGGATCAGCTCGTAGGTATGGATGTTGTGCAGGATGGGATCCGAGTTGACCGCATTGAGCTTGTTTTCGTTTCTCATGACCTGCATGAAGGGCTTGAATTCGCAGCCTTTCTGGTCGACCGTGGCGTCACCCACGTCGGCGGGGAAGGGCTTGCCGCTTTTTACCTTTTCCAGGTAGACCACGCTATCCATGAGATGGCCGTTGTTGACGCGCACATAGTCTATCTTGCGTTCACCGGTACCACAGACATCGTTGTCTTTGCTGATGCCGTAGACCTTGGGCGCTTGATCCTTGCCGGCAAATTTTACGCTGCCGGTAATGGCGCCACCGTCAGATACGGCAGCCTCTTTGTATGCTGCAGCCTGGCTGGCCAGCGGCAGGGCACAAAGGCTCGCCAGGCTGAGGGATACGAGAAGCTTCTTCATACTTTTTCTCCTGGATTGGATTGATAAGTCATTCATTATGCGGCCTGCTCAGACTGATCCTGGTCAGGCTTGAGCAGTTCTTCGATCATTTCGATGAAGACACTGCGTTTGACACTGTCTTCGGCCTCCTTGAGTTGCGCCAGCAATGTCCTGTTGCCAAGGCTGGTGTCGAACTGACGCAGCGCCTTGCCGATCAACCGGGCCTCTTCGCCAGTGCCGATGGTCACGCTGGATACGATCTTTTCGACTGCTTTCTGGGTGAAAGTTTCCTCATTCAGTGGTTTCAGGACCTGTGCCAATCCTTTTGCCGCTGCGACCCGGACGCCCATCTCCTTGTCATCCAGGCCCTCCATCAATCTGCGCGCAACGCTCAGGGGCGGCACATCGCGAACCACCAT
>JBDLIF010000366.1:0-3274 GCA_039714955.1 Pseudomonadota bacterium
CTGTGCTGCAATGGGTCTATCAGAGCCCCGAACGCAAAACACCCGGAACTGGACAGCTTGCGGATAGCTCAACGCGGGAGTGTGGAGACCAGCTACAAACACAGGTCCACTCTGAGAACACAACCGGCGGATCTCTATCCCATCCGGTGCGGACCAAGCAGGCCGGGAAACAACAGCTGCGGACCGCTGCAATTGAGCGAGATAAGTCCCAGGAGAGATAAAGACGTTTCAATGGCTTGTCACCTGGACTGTGCGTTTGTCAGTGAACGATATTACAGGGTCGGTCGGCACATCTTCGTTAGCATGGCAACCACCCGTGTCAAGCGTACTTTTCCCTCTTTCAGGCGCTTGGGGTCCGTTCTTTGAAGCACCCCAAACATCCATCACCGCCGAACATTCCACCGCTGATCCCTCCGTGCACATGCACGTATACGTTCACGAGCACGAGCACGAGCACGAGCACGAGCAGGTTCACCACTTCTCGCCGGACCGGCAACACCTTTTCTCGTCTCACCGGCAACGCCGGCGGTTTACTTCAATTTAAAATTAAAATAGACCCATAACAATCAGGTCATTTGCCGCCTTAATGGGGCAGATAACCTCATCCACCAACCCTCTTTAAAATAAACTTCATATTTTTCACTAAGTTATATTTGGCACTCCTGTTGCATTGCCATCTTCTTGTTGGGTTTGTGGTTGACCGCATAGGCAGACCAAATAAATTTCTGGCTGCTCTGAACCGAGTGTCAATCCACAAGCGAATTTCACAATAACAATCGCTAGAAAAGGTCGTACCTCCATGCGCAGTTTTAATTCCCACCACCCATTTGGCTTCTATATCTCCTCAGGCATGCTCTGTCTGACAGTGATGACTACCCCACTTCATGCGGAAGATGAACTGGCTTCAAGTGAAGAGAAGGTCGATGCGCTGGATACCATCAGCGTGACCGCCTCCCGCACTGAACGGGGCACCAAGGAGGTCCCTGCTGCCATCAATGTCATCGATGCCGAACGCATCGAGGCCGAGAAGATGTTCAACATCAAGGATGCCATTCATGGCACCCCCGGGGTGCTGATCGAATCCAAGAGTGGCGGCTACGCCACCCGGCTGATCATTCGCGGTGCGGGCCAGAAGGCCAACTACGGGGTGCGGGAGATCATGGTCATCCGGGACGGTGTCCCCCTGACCGATCCGGACAGCTTCTCACGCTTCGACTATATCGACACCCAGGATATCGAACGCATCGAGATCACCAAGGGTCCGGGCTCGCTGTATGGCAGCGGCGCCGCTGGCGGCACCATTCAGATCATTTCAAAATCAGTATTCGATATCGATAGTAACCGGGTCAAGCTGGGGCTGGGAGAAGAGGGACAGAAGAACCTGCACGCCCGGTTTGCGGGAGATCTCAACGACGACGATGCGCTCGCCTTCACCGCCTCTCAGCGTGAAGCGGAAAACAGCTGGCGTGACCACAACGAGTTCAAATCCCAGCAGGCCAGCCTGAAATATGGCCACCTGTTCAGCAATGACGGCACCCTGGAGAGCGAACTCAGCTATACCAAGGCCGACCTGCAGCTACCCGCCTCGATGGACGAAGAGGACTTCGAGAACTATCTGGACAGCGGTGAACAGCACGATACCAACAGTATCTGGCAGCACAACGGACGCTACTCCACCATCTGGTTCTTCAACTCCCGCTATGAGCAACAGATGGGGGAGCTGACCTTCAAACCCCGCATCTACTTCAACCACTGGGATCACTACCATCCGGTGACCGGCGCCATCAATGACAATCCGGGCACCGATGTCTATGGCACCGACCTGGAGTTCGTCTACGACCACCGGCTTTGGGGCGAGAGCACCCTGGTTGCCGGCGTGACCGCCCGTCAGGACAAGACGGAGGATGCGAAAAAGTACACCTATGCGGATGTGGAGCTGGGTGAGCCGAGCTGGTCAGGGGCACAGCCCATCCTGCGCACCCTGTCGGACCGCAAGGGCGAGCTGTTGGAGACCGAGGATGCCACCAACACCCTCTATGGTCTCTTCATGCAGGAGACCCTGAGGCCCACCGAGCGCACCATCGTGGATATCGGCTTTCGCTACGACCGCAACAACTTCGATATCGACAACACCGCCTTTGGCGAATACGACTGGGGCAGCAGCAGTTATGACTTCTTTGACGAGCCCTTGATAACCAAGACAGACAAGACCTTCAATCTCTTCTCACCCAAACTGGGGGTCACCTATGCTATCAGCGATCAGTTCAATATCTTCGGCATGCTGGCCCAATCCGGCCAGGTACCCTCGGAATCGGAGATCCAGAGCAATCCGGAGCTGGATGCGGCAACCGCCCGCAATTTTGAGGTGGGTCTGAAGGGACGGGCCCTGGCATGGAGCTTCGATACCTCCATCTACCATACCCAGGTGAAGGACGAGATCGTCTCCGTACTCCTGCCCGACAACACCACCGAATTCCAGAACGCCGGTGAAACCCGCAAGAGAGGCTTTGAGTTCAATGGCCGCTACGACCTCAGCGACCACTTCTGGCTGGGCGCCAGCTATGCCTACAGCGACTATAAGTTCGAGGATTTCATTGAGCTGGTTCGCGATGGCCGAGTGCAGACCCCGTACGACCGCTCCGGCAACCAGATCCCCTATATCCCAAGAAACCAGTACAGCCTCTCCACCGGTTACCATCATCCAGCCGGTTTCAAGGCCCGTCTGCAGGCGGATACCTGGGGCAGTTACTACATGGACAACGCCAATACCGAGAAGTATGAGGGTTATAAGTTCCTCACCAGCCTGATGCTGGGCTATGAGACAGGCCCCCACTCACTCTCTCTCAACGTGGAGAACCTCAGCGACAAGCGCTATGCCACGGAGGTGAAGAAGAACACCAGCGGAGTCAAGACCTACTACGCCGGCGCCCCCCGCACCGCCATGCTCTCCTACACCTACAATTTCTGAGGAGACCTGTCATGCAACGGCTATCCTATCGACTCGGCCTGCCACTCCTGCTGCTGATGTCCCTGGCCACTCTAGTTCCAGCCGAAGGGTTTGCGGCCGAAACCGAATCAGCCGAGCAACAGCAGGAGCAACCCGCCAGGCAACATCAGCATCGTACGGCGCTTATTCTTTCCACGGTCCTGATTACCATTGAGCAGAGCCGCAGAGATTTTCTTATTCCCGGTGCCATCAATATTGTTGTAGCCGCCAATGCCGGTGGAGCCTGGTCACCCTTTGGTGATATCACCACGCTTATGGTCTGGACTG
>JBDLIF010000367.1:0-3175 GCA_039714955.1 Pseudomonadota bacterium
GTCAGGCTGAAGGCGTTGCCATCCCGTCGCCCAGCCCTGCCGATCCGTTGCAGGTAGTTGGCCTGTGCCGGCGGCACGGAGCAGAGCAACAAGGAGGAGAGGTCACCGATGTCTATACCCATCTCGAGGGTGGGTGTGGCGGAGAGCAAGTTCGGCTGCCATGGCTTGCAACCGTCCATGAAGTCCCGTTCGATCTCCTGGCGCTGCTCCCGTTGCAACAGACCCGTGTGTTCTTTTGCAATGACCCGCTTGATTTCCCCCTTACGGTAAATATGAGCAAGCCAAGATGGCTGATGGTCGCTGACCTGGTAATGACCTTGGTCATTCGCGGCAAGCGACGGTAGGCCTTTCACCCATTCAGCAAGGACCCTGGGCACGTGCAGTCGATCCCTTGCATGTCTGGTCTCAAATACCACCACATCCGGGCTGAGAGTAAGCGTTTCCGGATTCAGCCCCCAAACAGTCTGCCCCCGCCACTCAATAGGCAACAATAATTCCACCTCCACCAGCATCTTCAACACCCGGGAGTAGATGGCGGAGTCTGCCTGAGCGGGCATTACCAGCTGTTCGGCGCCCAGCGTCTTCCGCAGCCAATGCTGATACCAGCTCCGCCCCTTGGAAGCGATCAAACAGTCAAAATGAGCGTGGCTCGGGGCATCGGTCAGAAAAATCGGCGCATGGGATTGGCGAAAAAAATCGGGGAGAAAGGGCGTTCTGTGGAGGATATAACTCTTACCGCCATTTTCAATATAGCTGTCGAGAAAACGGTGATAGATGGCCCCGCTCTGTTTGAGATGCAGCAATAGCCCCAGCAGAAAATGCCTTAATCCTGTTTCACTGATGCCATTCAATCCTTCCAGCTCACGCAGTGGCATCAAGAGCTTTTCGACTGCATCATTCACCCGACTCGGATCCACGCCAAGAGCGGCCACACCGGTCTGTTCCAGCGAGCGACCAATGGAGGCCCGGTAACCGAACTCCGCCAGGACCTCCCAGACCAGCCGTTTGCTGACCTGAGAGATCAAATCGCTGCCTTCCTGGAGTTCCTCGGTGGCGACCAGTCGCTCGTAATCCTGGTAGTACTGCATATTCGGCGCAATGAACTCCACAACGAAACGCGCCCTGTCCATCGCATTGGGGTTAAGGCGCTTTTCCAACCAATACCTGGGCAGGTGCCGCCAGAAATCGACCAACCCCATGCCTTGGGGCGGCAAGGCACGAGCGATTGCCATGCGGATATTATTCTGCCAGGTGCGTGCGGCGAAAAAGCCTGCCCGGTGAGCGGCATCTTGCACACTGTCGGAGAAGGCGATCAGCTTCTTGTCGTCATTGAACGGCGTGGCATAGACATGATGGATCGCCACACTCGATAAACTGGCGGAACGAGCGCCAAATACCAGCAGGGCATCCGGCTTTTCACAGACCGGGCAATTCCGTTCACTAACCAGCCGTGGTACTCCCGCCACCTGCCGCTCACGTACCAGGTTGGGCAGGAACACCCGTTGCAGCTCCCCCTCACCACAGGCCAGGCACTGCTCGCCTTCCTGCTGTAATTGACCGCAATGCACGCAAAGCCACTGCAACCTGCCCTCGCTGGCAGGCGCTTGCTCATCGGCCTGTAATGGCAATACCACCTGCGATTGAGGGTCATGGCGGAAAAAATCGTTAAAGATGGCGCGCAAGTCGGTCTGAATCTGCGTGCCACTTTGTGGACGCCGGGTGAGCCACGCCGTGGTATTACAATGGTTACACTGGACTATCGGCAGATAGAGGGCGGAGTTATTTGCCTTAAGGTCATCGGAAAACTCCAGGCGAAACCCTCCGTCCACCTGAGTGGGATCGGATCGCAACGGCGCAACCATACGGCGCAGCTCTCGCATCCACAACTGCAAGCGAAGATTGACCAGGGGCTGTGCCTGCTCGTCACGGGCGATGGCGATCAGGGCGCAGAGTGAATCCAGCAAGGCTTCAGCGGACCTCCTCGACTCGCCTGTCGGGAGGGTACGGGCCAATTCAGCACTGATCTCATTCAAAGGAAGGGGCTGACGGGCGAGGATACGCAGGAGGTTATTGAACAGCAGGTGGCGTTTGAGCTGCTTCCCCAACGCCATACACCATTGTGGGCTCTCCGGTCTTGCCTCCCTCTGTCCGGGGAAAAAGAGTGGATACTGGGCCTTTAGATAATCCACCGGTGAGGCATAGGCCGCGGGGTCCAGGCTCTCCGCCATCCCCTGGGTCGGCGTAAACAGATACTCAATGGGCTCATTGAGATACTCGCCGGCGCTCAGCCGTGTCTCACCGATGATACTGTTGCTGTCAAACGGGCTCTGGAATACCTGGCCCGCATAGCGGATCAATGCCTCCCGCTCATCACTGCTGCCGAGGGTTGCGGAGGTGCCGACGCAGATCAATCCGGCTGCATCCCGTGGCAGCAGGCGTGCCTTGAGGCGCCGGATCAGACAGGCCAGATCGGTCCCCTGGGCGCCGTCGAATGTATGCAGTTCATCCACCACCAGATAGCGCAACACACCACTGCCGTTGAACTGCCACAGCTTCTGATCCCGTGGCCGCAGCAGCAGGAAGTCGAGCATCTTGTAGTTGGTAAGCAGGATGTCGGGCGGCTCATCCCGTAACTGATTCTTATCGGTGATAACCGTGGCCGGCCCCATCGACTGGCTCGGCTGCTCCTCCAGACCACCGACAAAAAGACCCACCCGTACCTTTCCCCGCGGACCGGATGCGCCGTGAACCGCCTTGGCAAAGCGCTTCGCCTGGTCGGTGGCCAGCGCGTTCATGGGATAGACCACGATGGCCTTGACCCCTGGCCCGGGATGACGCATGCAGTGATCCAGCAGAGGATAAAGAAAGCACTCGGTCTTACCCGAGCCTGTACCAGTGGCAATAAGGGTCGATCGAGACTCCCGCTCGGAGCCCAGGCGCTGCCAGGCCTGCTGCTGATGGCGGTAGGGAGGAAAATCAGTCTCCAGAGTGGAAAAGAAATCCCTCTCAACGTTACCCGGCTTAAAGGGGAGGCTGATTGAAAGGTATGGGCCCTTGTAAAACCTGCCAGGTGCCTCTACCAGTTCTTTAAAAGCCCCGGCGAACCAGGGCGTGGATGTCTCGAAACCGGTAGTAATATAGGCTTGCAGACCCCGGATGATCTCTTTTGCTAACA
>JBDLIF010000368.1:0-3128 GCA_039714955.1 Pseudomonadota bacterium
GCCGGTACTCACCGAGTATCGCAGCAAGCGATCACGGGGAGAACTGCAGGATTTCGTCAACAAGATGGCGGGCACATTCGGTCTGATCCTGTTCTCGGTGACCTTGCTGGGGGTGCTGGCCGCACCCCTGCTGGTGATGCTGTTCGCCCCCGGTTTTATCGGTGAGGAGGAGGGCAAGTACCGGCTGGCCGTGGAGATGCTCCGTTTTACCTTTCCCTATCTCTTTTTTATCTCGCTGACCGCCTTTGCCGGCAGTATCCTGAATGTACATAACCGTTTTGGTGTGCCGGCCTTTACCCCGGTACTCCTCAATCTCTCCCTCATCGGTTGTGCCCTCTGGCTCTCGCCCCGGATGGAGCAACCGGTGGTGGCGCTGGCCTGGGGGGTGCTGATTGCCGGTGCTGCTCAGTTCATGTTCCAGTTTCCCTTTTTACACCGGATCAAGATGCTCCCCAGGCCAAGGATAGCCTTCAAGGATCGGGGGGTGATGCGGGTGATGCGACTGATGATACCGGCCCTGTTCGGGGTTTCGGTCAGTCAGCTGAATCTGTTGTTGGATACCCTGATTGCTTCGTTTCTGGTCAGCGGCAGTATCTCCTGGCTCTACTACTCCGACCGGCTGATGGAGTTTCCGGTGGGTATTCTTGGGGTGGCGCTGGGTACCGTGATTCTGCCCAATCTTTCCCGCAAGCATGCGGAAAAATCCCCCGAGGCGTTTTCCGCCACCCTCGATTGGGCATTGCGGGTGATGGTGTTGCTGGGTATCCCGGCGGCGGTGGGCCTGACGCTGCTGGCCGGTCCCATGCTCACCACCCTGTTCTACTCCGACGCCTTCAACGACCAGGATGTGGCCATGTCGAGCCGGAGTCTGATGGCCTATGCGCCGGGTCTGCTGGCGATCATCCTGATCAAGGTATTGGCACCGGGCTTCTATGCCCAGCAGGATACCCGCACACCGGTGAGGATCGGCATCATCGCCATGCTGGTCAATATGCTGCTCAATCTGCTGCTGGTATTTCCCTTGGCGCACGCCGGTCTGGCCCTGGCCACCACACTCTCATCCGCCCTGAATGCCTATCTGCTCTACCGGGGGTTGCTCACTACAGGCATCTATCGGCCGGATAAGGGCTGGGCTGGAATCCTCGCGCGGGTGGCGTTGGCGGCGGCCAGCATGGGGGTGCTGATCTTCCTGGGTAGGGGTGAGATGGCATCCTGGTTTGCCATGGGTGGCTGGGAACGCATCGGGAACCTGGCCCTATGGATTGTCTTGGCCGCGGCCGTCTACTTTCTGGTGCTCTACCTCTCCGGTATCCGTCCCCGTCACTTCAGATCCCACTGAACCTGAATCCAGCCATTCCCGGCCAACGTAAATATAGATAGCAACGGGTATTAGGCCCGCTGATTTACATTTGATACCAGGCAGGTAATGCGGAAAATCCTCTCATCTTTTGTTGGACTCTCGCTGATGGTTTCGGTTTGTGCAGCTCAGGCCGTCGAATATGCGAGCAATCCCCTGACCCATGCCGATCAACTGGTTGTCTCGGATCAGGGGATTACCGCATACGACAGTGCTTCCCTCAACATACGCTGGCGGCAGCTTACTGGAGAGAAGACCCATGAGCCGGTATTGGCCGGTGATCTGATTCTGGTCAGCAGCAGTTCCGGGCTGCATGCCATCGAGTCCGATAGTGGGAATGTTCGTTGGCATATCAATACCTGGACAAATCTTTTTCCCGCCACGGTGGGCAGTGGTGTCGCCTATCTGGCCAGCGAAGAGGGCGTGCTGCGTGCCTTGGCGCTGAATAGAGGAGAATTGTTGTGGCAGCGACATCTTCCCGGGTGGGTCTATCCGCCGGTCATCGAGGGGGATCGACTCTATACCGGGGGCAGTGATGGGACGGTCTGGGCGGTTGATCGAAACGATGGGCGCGTTTTATGGGCGCGTAAGCTGGGGCAGGAGATGGTCTATAGCCCGCTATCCAACCGCGATGGCGGTGTGATTGTTACAACCTTTGCTGGTGATATTCTGGCGTTCTCGGCAACTGGCCAGCTGGTTTGGCGCACAACTTTACCCACTGTGCCCTCTTCGGCGGTGGGGCTTGGAGGACGGTTTCTCTTCAGTGGCCTGGATCGCCAACTTTATGCCCTTGATGGTCGAACGGGTGATCTGCTCTGGAGCAGGCCTTTGGGTGGACGCCTGGCTGCTCCACTGGTGCAGCACCAGGGCCATCTGCTTGCCGCCCTGGATGACGGCCGGCTCATCGGGTTCGATATCCAGACAGGGAAAGGTCGTGAGTTGCATCAGGCCGATGGTGAGCCTGTCGCTTCCCCTGCCGTGCAAGGTGACCGCACGGTTTTATTTGTCAAATCCTTCAAGGGACCGAAGGCAGTCATTCTAAAGCGCCGTATTGGCAACAACCCCGTAGAGGAGACTTGATCATGAAAATTAACAGATTGGCGGCGATCATAATGCTTTCAACACTCGGTTCGACAGCGGCTTTTTCCGCACCATTTGGTGGTGCCGAAGATCTAGCCTATGCCGGCAAACTCTGGCGGAGTCTGACGGAGGGCGGGCTAGTGGGAAGTGGCGCGATCATGTCAGCGCCTTATACCGGCATACATCCCCATGGCGCTATTCTCGATACCCTCGATGCCAAGGCGAAGGTGGGTGATGACGAGGGTGTAGTCATCATCAAACGTAATTACGCTGGAGAAGGGGTGAGCAAATCGGCGGTAGCCAATGATCCGGAGAAGTATCTCAAGGCGGTAACCGTGATGTTCAAACGTCAGGGTTATGATCCGGAGAATAAGGATTGGTTCTGGGTAAAATTTGCACCTGATGGGTCAGTCCTGAAGAACCCCAAGGATATGAGCCTGGCTGGCCGGGTAGCCAAGGGCATGCCTAAAGGCTGTATCGCCTGCCACACGGCGGCGCCTGGGGGCGATATGGTCTACAACCACGACCGTTATGCCAAATAAGGGCTTGGTTGATCGATGAGGCCCTATTGTCAGATTAACGGAAAGAAATTGGTGATTAGCCCCATCTCTCAGCTGGGCCTCGGCGGTGGGGATAGGCTGCCGAAACACGCTGTAAATACGTCCATGTACGCTCCACGGCGGCATCCATG
>JBDLIF010000369.1:0-3115 GCA_039714955.1 Pseudomonadota bacterium
TAGCGGCCTCTCCCTGGCACTGGATCCCGGCTTCCATGCCGGGATGACGGTATTTCCGTGTACGTCGTGAATGGTTACAAGCATTCTCGGATAGCCTCCTAGCGATCAGACACCCAACAGAAAGCGGTCCGTGAGATCGCACAGGCAATGGATGAGCAAGATATGCACTTCCTGAATGCGCGCCGTCGATTCGGCGGGAACCCTCAGCTCGACATCTTCATCCGCCAGGAGTTCCACCATGGGGCCACCATCGCGTCCAGACAGGGCGATGATCTTCATGTTGCGGTCATGGGCGGCGATAATGGCCTGATTGACATTGGCCGAGTTACCACTGGTGCTTATGCCCAGCAGCAGGTCTCCCGGTTGACCAAGGGCCCTGACCTGCTTGGAAAAGACCTGATCATAACTGTAGTCATTGGCGATCGAGGTCAAGGTCGAGCTATCCGTGGTCAAAGCAATCGCCGGCAGCCCAGGGCGCTCGCGCTCAAAGCGGTTGAGCATTTCCGCGGAAAAATGCTGGGCATCAGCGGCCGAACCCCCGTTTCCGCAGCTCAGGATCTTATGACCGGCCAGCAGGGTATCGATAATGAGCCTTGCGGCATTGACTAGGGGTTGCGCCAATACAGTGGCCGAGATCTGCTTGATTTCGATGCTTTGGGCAAAGGTCCTATGGATGTGCTCGATCTCGGTCATGTCAACTCGGATGAAAGGTTTAAATAGGATCTAGGTGAGATGTCAAGGAAAGAGTCAGAATAAGAAATTCGATAACGTTTATCCAGACATCCGTACGATCCATTGCTAATCGGGGCCTTTACCGGCCAAGGGAAATCTCCGTTATCCGCTTAATCCGCCTCTAGTGCATTTTTTACCCAGTCGATCTGATTCTCTCCAGTGATACCAACGACATCGAAGCGGGCCGAGCCTGGTGTTTTTTTGGATTGTAGATAATGCGAGGCCGTGGCAATGAGATGCGCCCTTTTTTTGTGATCAACACTGGCAAGCGGTCCACCGAAGGCCTCGTTTTTCCGATAGCGCACTTCAATGAAAACCAGTTGTGATCCATCCTTCATGATCAGGTCGATTTCCCCATGGCGGCAACGGTAGTTTTTATCGATCAGGATCAGTCCCTGTCTTTGCAGGAATTCTTTGGCCTGTTGCTCTGCCCGCTGGCCCAGAATCTGCCGGTTCACGGTAGGGGTTGTCCTGCAAGGTCTGTTATGGCGGGAGGACCCAATACCTTGGGTTGACCTTTGGTGAACTGCGCCCAGTTCAGTTCACGGTATATGTGGCGAGACTCATTCGATGACAGATTGCCCGTCAACCCCGCATAACGTGCGTGTGGTCTTGCGGCCAGACGCTTGAGGTGGGGAAGCAAGCGATAGGCATCTAATCCCAGGGCCATGAGTCTAGGCCGTTGCCGGCCTATATCAGGAAACGATTCTTCGATGCTCATTCGTAAATCCGGCCTGGGGTTCAGTCCGCTCAGGTTCCAGGGGATATCGCAATAGATCACCCCATTGAGGTCTTGATCCGCCTTGGGATCCAACTCTCCAGAATAGACGTGTGAAGTTGCGTAGACGGTCAGATCCGAGGCATAGTGAAACCTGAGCTGAGGGCGCAGTAACCTGGCTTGGCGGGGGTGGGCCGCTACGAACACCATATCCACATCCTGACGGCGGTAAGGCTCGAATTTTATTTTCCGTTTCAGGGTCTTCTGTAAGCTACGATAACGTTGTTGGCTTTCGTCCAGGAGCATGGCCCGTCTAATCGGCGCGGAATAATCGGATTCCCCGGGTGGGTAGCGTTCGGTCTTGAGCACAACGCCGCCCAGGGTTTCGAATCGTTCGGTAAAGGTCTCTGCCAGACGTGTTCCCCATGATCCCGTTGGGATGAACACGATGGCATATTGACGTTCATCCAGGATGGCGCGTTCAGCAACCTGTTTTGCCTCATCTTCCGGCAATAGGCCGAATTGGTAGAGATTGGCCGGTGGTTGCATATCGCTGCTCGCATAATTGAGGCTCAGTACCGGTACCGGGAGTTCGGTCATTCGCATCAGTCGGGTGAGCGCTAGTTTTTGCAGTGGACCGATGACGACTTCAGCCCCTTCAGCCACCGCCTGTTCATACAGTCTTTGGATATTCTGAGGCTGATCGCCGAGATCATAGGTCTGCAGCACAGCGGTATTGGGTTGATGTTCATGGTCGGCGTAGTAGGCGGTGCTAATACCGGTCATGAGGGTCTTTGCGATACTGGCGTAGCGGCCTGAAAAGGGTAGAATGACCGCAATCTTCCGCGGTCGGAATTGCAGTTTCTGCCATTGTGCCAGGATCTTCGGGATGGCTATCAACTCCGCGGGATGGTTGGGAAAACTCTCCTGCCAGCTGTTCAACTGTCGTTGGAGATCAGCCATCTGATCTGGGGAGGTCTGGCCAATATAGGCGAGTTCCAACCAACCCTTGAGCACCGGTTCTGTGCTTAGTTGGGCCCATTGCTGCAGCTGGGTAACCTCCACTCCTTGCAGTGACTGCCAAATGGCCTGGCGGTTAGCCCGTTGTGCCTCAGCGTCGGGCAGTTGCTGGTCGAGTCCGATGCGTATCTCAGTGCTGTGCAGGACCTGTCCGGAGGCCTGCAGGGCGCTGGCGCGCAATTGCTGAATCTGGTGGGTACGCCCCGGGGCCAGATCCTTCAATGCCGAAGGCAGGGCGGCCAGTGCCGCCTCGGGGCGGTCCTCCAGCAATGCCAAGCGGGCCTCGGCCAGGCGTTTTCGAACCAGCAGTTCTCCCTGGAAACGGGTCTCATCCAACATGCTGCGGTAGTGTTGGGCCTGTTGCAGTGTTTGCCGCGTCAGTACGGTCTCAAGTGCAAGCAACTGCAACTCCTCACGCGCTGCAGTGGAACTGAGTTGGGCCTGCTGCCAGTAGATCTCGGCGGCCTCCTGACGTTTGCCCTGGGTGAGCAAGACGCCGGCTCGTTCATGTGCGAGGGCCAATTCATCGGGGGCGGGAGGGCCTACGGCGCAGGAGGTCAGCCCCAGTGTGATCAGCAGGGCAAGTAATAATCTTGTTTTGGTCATCCGTCTTTTTAGTAAATCGCCGCAAAATATACGATCAGC
>JBDLIF010000370.1:0-3081 GCA_039714955.1 Pseudomonadota bacterium
CCCCAGCCCCCTCCCGATGGGAGGGGGGAGTTTCCGGACGGACACTAGCCTAACGATATATCCACCCAAGCGCCAGCTTGGCTCAGGGGGAGGATCCTGTTAACTGAGCTTTTCACCTAATCTACAATGTTTAAATTCCAGCGATTACTGTGGATAGACAGGCTATGGAACAGATTAGATATTTTTGGCACCTGACGGAGCAAAATCTGTCTGACTATTTTATGAACAGTGTCCTGACCAGGCATACTCCTGAAAAAATAACCACGCCATGGCCGAAAGACAGGAATCCACAACCGCCGCAGGAAGGCTGACACCGCTCAACCGGCTGATCAATCTGCAGGCCGGTGAATTAATGCCGGTGTTCTGGTCGTTTGCCTATTTCTATTTTCTACTTTCCAGCTACTACGTGATCCGCCCAGTGCGCGACGAGATGGGCATTATCGGAGGCATCGATAATCTGCAGTGGCTGTTCACCGCCACCTTCGTGGTGATGCTGGCGATCGTGCCGCTGTTCGGGGCTGCCAGCAACCGTTATCCCAGGCAACGATTGCTGCCCGGCGTTTATCTGTTCTTCATTGCCAACCTGCTTATCTTCTATCTGGTCTTCAGCATACAGGATGGCACGGACTGGACCGCCCGGATCTTCTTCATCTGGGTCAGCGTCTTCAATCTGTTTGTGGTGTCGGTGTTCTGGAGTTTTATGGCCGACCTGTTCAGCAATGCCCAAGGCAAGCGTCTGTTCGGCCTGATCGCCGCCGGTGGCAGCCTGGGTGCGGTATCCGGCCCAGCCCTCACCGCCGGCCTGTCCACCTCGATCGGCACTTCCAACCTGCTGCTGGTGTCTGCCGGGCTGCTCACGGCAGCTCTGGTCTGCATCCTACAGCTGCTCCGTTACGGCCAGGCGCACCCCACGCCAGGCAGTGAAGCGTCTTTGGGCGGCAGCATCCTGAGTGGCGTAAAAAAGACCTTCGGTTCGCGCTACCTGCTCGGCATCGCTTTGTTCATCTGGCTCTACACCACGCTCTCGACATTTCTCTATTTCGAGCAGGCCCACATCGTCAAGGCCGCCTTCGCCGATTCCGCCGAACGCACCCGGGTGTTTGCCATGATCGATCTGGCCGTCAACGCCCTGACGATCCTGTTCCAGGTCCTGGTCACCGGCCATGTGATGCGACGGCTTGGTGTTGCCACGGCCCTGGCCAGTATTCCTGCCCTACTCACCATGGGTTTCATGGCTCTGGCCATGGCGCCCGTACTGCCGGTACTGATTATCACCCAGGTAGTGCGGCGGGCCGGTAACTATGCGCTCACCAAACCGGCTCGTGAGGTACTCTTCACAGTGGTTGACCGGGAAAGCAAATACAAGGCAAAAAACTTTCTCGATACTGTGGTCTACCGTGGCGGTGACGCCGTCTCGGGTTGGCTGTTCGCCGGTCTCAAAGGCATGGGCATCGGACTCTCGGGCATCGCCTGGATCGCGGTCCCGGTGGCACTGTTATGGATGACGATCGGCATACGATTGGGCAAAGCACAGCGTATCAAGGCGCTGCAAGGAATTAGTACTCCAATCAGATAGTATTGATGAATTCAGAGCTACCCAGATGATCCAAGACGCCCCGCAGGAAGTGCCCTTGGGGTGCAAGGCGCAGTTCGCAGAGAATGGCATGCCCTTTTCAAGGACTGCAACGCCGTATTGGATCATCTGGGTAGCTCCCTGCGGGCGAACCGGGAAGCGGTCGTCCGCGGTGTTGCGCCTCTTGGCAAGGACTTGCCATTCCCTGCGAGGCGCGCCTAGCGGTCAACCGCTTCCCGACCCGCTGAATCCATCAATACTATCTGATTGGAGTACAAGAGATGAACAAACACTTTGATCGAAAACGCCGGCAGTTACTCAAGATCATAGGCGGCACCGGTCTGGCAGCGACCACGCCTCTGCTCATAGCCAGCCAGAAATCCTCGGAAGTCATCACCAAACCCATACCGGTATCGGGTGAACGGCTCCCCATCATCGGTCTCGGTACCTCCAGGGTGTTCAATGTGGGGAAAGACGCGGCAGAGCTCGGCAAATTACACGAGGTGGTCCGCATCATGGCCTCTGTGGAGAACAGCATGCTGGATACATCTCCCATGTATGGGGAGGCGGAGCGTGTCGCGGGTGATCTGGTGGAGGACCTGGGTTTGCGCAAGCAACTCTTTTTTGCCACCAAGGTTTGGACTGACGGCAAACAGGCCGGGATCGAGCAGATGCAGGAATCCCTGCGCCTGATGCAGACCCAGACCATCGATCTGATGCAGATTCACAACCTGGTCGACTGGAAGACACACATTTCTACACTGCGTGACTGGAAGGAGCGAGGCATCATTCGTTACCTGGGCATTACCCACTACAACGAAAGCGCTCACGAAGCGGTTATTCAGGTGATGAAACAGACGCCCCTGGATTTTCTCCAGATTAACTATTCGCTTGCGGAACCCGAAGCAGAAAACAGAGTACTGCCACTGGCGCGGGAAAAGGGTATTGCGGTCATCGCCAACCGACCTTTCGCACGGGGTGGACTGTTTCGAGCCACCCGAGGTCAATCCCTGCCAGACTGGGCTGAAGAGATCGAATGCAAAACATGGGCACAGTTTTTCCTCAAATTCGTGGTCTCACATCCGGCCATCACCTGCGCAATTCCCGCCACAAGCAAGCCCAAACATATGCTCGACAATCAGCTGGCTGGCAAAGGGAGTCTGCCGGACAGTAGGATGCGAGAAAGGATGCGAAAGTTCATTTGAAAGGATGAGTTGCCAATTGATACAGGTTTCGATGTTTATGCTAATGACGGCGCATGGCTGCGGGAGAAACCATGGCGCTTAGAAGTAGGCATTGGGGCCGTACCTGGAGAAACGGTGAACTGATTCCTGATGCGACTTCACCTAGAGTTATATTCGATTCCAACAGAAAAGCAGGAATTGTTCCAGGCTACTGATTGGGCCATGTAATTAGGTATTGTGTCCCCCGCACTCCCAACGTCCCCACAACTCCCAATGTCCCCAGCACTCCCCATGTCCCCAGAACCCCCATGTCCCCAGAACTCC
>JBDLIF010000371.1:0-3071 GCA_039714955.1 Pseudomonadota bacterium
GGGGCGGGTTACCGGCCATCTGGTAGGCAAGTGTTTGGTCCTTTAGATTTTGCTTTCGGACATGGCTTAATAGTCCCACCACAGTCGCCAGACGGTGTTGCCAGTTCCACTCCTCTCCCAGCAGGGGTTTGAGTTGGCGGCAAAGGCGCGGAAACGCTGGATGAAACATCACTTTCTCTGGTGAATCGCAACGTCGCAGCTCGGCCCTGGTTCCTTTGTCGTTCTCCAGGCCTTGCCACCAGTGGGTGAGTATCCCGGTGGCAGGGGCATCCTTTTTGAAAAGATTCTTCATGCAGCTTTCTCCTTGTCTTCGCTGATGGCGAGTGTCTGTTTCAGTTTCTTGCCGTGAAGCCAGTTTCTGAGCTTTCGGTGTGCCTGGGCAATACGGCGGGGATTGACCGTTTCGAAGTCACCACGGGCGGTCCAGTAATCAAAAAGCTCCAGTGTGGTTCGGATTAATATGCTATGCCAGGTTCTCCACACATCCTTGCCATCCTTACCAGCTTCCAGTTGATCTTTGAGCCGATTCAGGCTGGCGTAGAATTCAGCCTCAGTGTGGTTGAGAAAGGCTTCCATCAGAAAGGTGGTATCGCCTTTGGCATCGCCGGGACGTTTGAACCAAGCCTCCTTGATGCATTTTCGTACCATGCCGGCGGCATCCGTGGCTGTTTGGATGAGTATTTCCGTGCGGGCAGTGAATCTCTCCAGGATGGCAGGTTCAAATGTGTAGAGAGGGAAGGTGGTTTCGTACCAGCAGCGGGCCTTCATGTTATCCATGTCGTAACCGAAGACATGGAGTCTCAATTGTTCACCTTCAAGTATTTTGTCTCCATCAACAATTTCCCGGACAACCCTGGCCGGTTCATTGGTTAACATGGTACTGACAAGACCAAGCCAGTGACGGTAATTCAAGCCACCTGGTTGGGCGTGTTGTGGGAGGGCTTCTCCATCTTTGTTGATTAAATAGGGACTCAGAGGATGTTTCCAGGCGCCTTCGTAGTTGATGCCATAGTTTTGAGTGACATATTGGCTGATTCGTTTGTCGGAAGGGATACCGCATAGATCACAGTGACCTTTGGTAGTATGTTCCCAGTCCAGACGAATGCGCCGGGGCATGCCCCAATACATCTGTAAGGGATTGGTGTCTAAAGATGTAGTGGCTGATCCTGTTTTTCCTTCACTGGTTCGAGTGGATGCCAACCAAGGGAAAATATCTTCCAGTTCATTGTGTTGGTCGTATCCGCCCAGGTTGGAGATGACACCCTTCTCCAAGACATTGAGCCAGCAGGCCCGCCACAGGTCATTTTTCAGGTTGCTGCCTTCCGGGTCGAGAGCAACCAACGTTGACAGTGGTCCACCACCACGCAGGGAAGTGCGGTGCCCGGCTCCACCACTGGGTGCATTGGTCTGCAAGCAAAACAGTGCCGTGGCGGCACAGTTTGGGCAGAGTACACCGGTGCTGTCGCGTTTGATGAAGTGGTCGGCGTTTTGTTTCAGGGTTTGTGCGCCGGGTGCATCAATTAGCAGATTGGAGATGGGTTTAGTATCGCCTTTTAACTCGTGCCGGTCCTGTAGAAACCTTGGACCCTCTCCATCCAGCTCAAATGCGTGTGCAAAGGATTGAATTTTATCTCTAAGGGTTTCAGGGGGAGGAGGTTCCTCCAGCCATTCTGCCCATTGATAGCTATCATCCGGTGGACAGACTGTCTGAAGAAGACCGATGAGAAACTGCAGCAATGCACCATTGAAGTCAGGGCGGGGTGCGGCCAGTTCCAGAACAGGATCGTCAGGGTCGGTGAGCTGACAGGGGGCTATGTAGCTTTCGCCGCTTTTCCTGCGTACCGGAATCCACGGTGATTCAATCAGATTCATTGATTCTGTCCCTCTTGTAGGTTGTATTCCTTTGAGGTCATGAGGCCTTGCTCAGCATCATAGTAGAGTGTATCGGGATTCCCATTCTTATCTTTAGCATTACCTTGCCAGACACTTGATTGAGATTTTAACAGCGGTAAAAACACACCCCATTTTCCTTTGGCAGGCAACTGTTCCCTGCATGTATTAATGATTTCTTCCGGTATTTCTGAATTAGGCCCTGTTTCGGCAATCAGGGCGGTGCGCATGGCAACACTGCTCTGCTGCCAGGCGAAGGGCGGTAGATCGTGAAAGGGCTTGAGTTCACCATTCACCCAGCGAGCCAGCCAGACGGTAGTGGACTCTTCGCCCAGTCGGGTTGGAGTCTTTGCTTCATCCCACCAATTGGCGGCATCCAAGGTCGTGTAACCGGAGTCCAGATTGAGCTGGTTGAGAAATGCGATACTCGCTTTGGCTTTGTTTTCTCCTTGTGCTTCTGCGCTTGCCCGCCAGAGGCCATCTGGTATTTCGTTTTCTGTGCCATAGACTCCTTCGATCAGGTCTCTGGCATCTTCCGGCATACGGAAGCCACCATGATCGCGCAACAGCTTCATCGTAAGCCAGAGTTGGCCATGATCTTCGTAAACAGTCTGCACCCGGGGAAAGGGTGTTTTGAACCATTCGGCTGTAGGATCATCGCTCCAGGTGGGTGAATGGATGGTTAGTGTGGGTTCCAGTCTCTGATCCTTTTCTTCGATCCGGTTGCCTTGGACATCACGCCGATGGCGGTGCAGGCGACCGGCGCGCTGGATGATGAGGTCGATAGGCGCCAGATCGGTAATAAGCTGATCGAAGTCAAGGTCCAGAGATTGTTCCACCACCTGGGTGGCAATGAGGATTTGTCCCGCACGCTGTTCATGGTTGCTTGTACTACCGAACCGCTCAAGCACCCGTTGCTCGATAGCGAAACGGTCAGCAAGAGCGAAGCGCGCGTGGAACAGATCGATCTTCCACTCCGGATGTTGATCCTTCAACTGGCTATAGGCCTCACGGGCATCCGGCACTGTGTTGCGTATCCAGCAGGCGCATTGGCCAGAGCTAACGCTATCGGCGAGCCGTTGTTCAACTGCCTGCCAACTATCAGCAAAATCGACCCGCACATGACGGCGGACAGTGGGACGGGTTTCCAGCGGGTACTCGCCGGGCACATCACCTCTATA
>JBDLIF010000372.1:0-3059 GCA_039714955.1 Pseudomonadota bacterium
GGGTGTATAAAAGTAATCGAGTCGGTCTATTCATGACAGTCACCCCCATCGTTGTCGCCTCTCGGGAGGAGTGGCCGTTGCAAGGTTTGGGCTGCAGTTGGGCGTGGATTGTTGCTCTTTGAGCTCATCTCAACATCTCCTGTGTTTATCCGCGGGCCGCATTGGCCGTGAGTGATGCTTTGCTATGGTCAGGGTAAGTGACAGGAAGTATGCGAGACGCCGGTTTCAGTCTGACTTCAGGTCGCAGACTTTATTGTTTGGCTCGTTGCAGCCGGCTGAAACAGGATTGCAACAGTGACGAGGTGATGGATGAAAACGCCTTGAGGCGCTGTCGGGTGAGACAGATTTGACCGAACGTGTGTGGCAGGTGTTGTGAAGGGGCCGTTGCCAAGAGCTGGCTGATGGATCCGGCTCCTTCAGCTTTTCTCCTCAGCCCGTTTCCTCTAACTGCCGCCACTGGATGGGGGAGAGCCCCGTCCGGCTCGTGAAGGCGCGGGAGAGGGCGCTGGCGCTGCCGTAGCCGACCTCCTCGGCTATGCGCTGCACCGGTTTGCCCCGGCGCAGCAGCGATCTTGCGATACTCAGCCGCCAGTCGCTCAGATAGGCCATGGGCGTGGTGCCCACTCGCTTGCGGAAGTTGGCCGCAAAGCGGGCCCGCGACATGTTCGCGACGGCGGCGAGGGCCTCGAGGCTCCAGCTCCGGCCCGGGTCGGCGTGCAGCGCGTTGATGGCCTTCGCCAGACGCGGGTCCGCCAGCCCGGCGAGCAGTCCATGCTGGATCCTCTCCTGATCCATCAGCTCCCGCAGCAGCTGAATGATAAGCACCTCTGAAAGCCGATCCAGGATCGCCTGGCGTCCGCAGTGCTCTTCTGAGGCCTCCCGGAACAGGGCGTCGAGGGTCAGTGCCATGCCGGGCAGCTCGGCAAGGGGTATCAGCACCAGCTCGGGCAGCGCCATGACCAGCGGATTGTGCAGGCCGGCGCCGAATTCGAACGAGGCGCAGACGGTGTCGGTGCAGGCGCCTTCCGGCAGCAGCCGATGCGGCGTGGGGGTCATGTAGAAGAGCAGGGTAGCCTCATCCAATCGTACGCTCGCCCGGCCGGCTGTCTCGACACGCAGGCAACCGCTGCGCAACAGATGGATGTAACCCAAACCGTCACCGGCATCGAAGTTAGCCGTGCCGCACAGGGGGCCGGCCTGAAAGACGCGGGCCCGCAACTCGAACCACTTCAGGATCGAAACCAGTCTGTCTTCCATGATCGATACTCATTGTCAAACAATCAAGACTCTATGATACGCAAAGTCTCTTCTGGTGCGCCACACTTTTATCACGCCCGATGCGGGCAGAAATCGTGAAAACCAACCAGCTAAGAGAGGAATTGCCATGAAACCAAGTAACCCACAATCCAGAGATCACAGAGTCGCCGGCTCACTCGCCGCTGCGGTGCTTTTCGGCAGCCTGGCCGTTAGCAATGGCTTTGCCGATTCCGGGTCGGCCTGGGGTCCGGAGTGGACCAGCAACGGCGAGCTGGTGCTACCCAGCGGCTACCACAGCTGGGTCTTCCTGGGAGCGCCGTTGACACCCCAGGCGCTCAACGACGGCCAGGCGGGCTTTCCGGAGTTTCATAACGTCTATATTCACCCTGAGGCTTACCAGGGCTATCGCAAGACCGGACGGTTCCCGGAGGGCACCATTCTGCTCAAGGAGCTGCAGTTGACCCTGCCGGGTACCCAGGATGATGGCTCGCGTGTCGAGGCATCGGGGCGCGGCTATTTTCCCGGTGTCCGCAATGGCATCGATATTTCGGTGAAGGACAGCGAACGCTTCAAGGAGACCAATGGCTGGGGTTTCTTCAATTTCGGTCACCATGCGCCTCCCTATGCGAAGACCGCCGCAGCCGCGCCCAAGGAGGCCTGCGCGGCCTGCCACATCGCCAATGGCGATGACATGGTGTTCACCAAGTTCTACTCACAGATCCTCGACGCCGAGTAATGGGCCGGAACCGGGTGCTCCGGGTGCCCGGTTCCACCGTTTATGCAAAGCACCTTGAATTGAACGCAATGGTTGGATGATGAAGGCTGGATCGAGAGCCGAGGGAGATCGTGTTGGTAAAAGGGGTGCCGCAGTGACTGCTGCTTCCTGAGCAGGATTTGAACCCAGCTCTCCTTTGAGGCGGGATAGAGAATAAGAATGATTTTGGCCGTGACGACAAGGGACAAGCGGGCTCAGTTACCCGACCAACCCTGCTTAGATGTGTCACACTTCTTCTTCCCGGCGTAGATGCATCGGCTGGATTTCTACGCGTAGAAAGGAGAGCAATAGGGGGTCTTTGGTATCTCGTTGCAAGCGCTGGCAGAGGAATTCATCCAAGGGCGCCAAGGCAAACATAGGTACGAGAAACCAAGTGGCCAGATGAACCAACAACTCGATATTGAGTATTTGCGCTAACACAATGACTAAAAATATATTCGGATAGGCCATAGATACATAATCATCTATTACATATAGGCTACCCTGCCTGGCAAAAGAAAATGCCGTAATCCGTATCAGCAGGCCAAAACAGATGGCATAAATGCCGTATGGCCAGAACGATTCCAGGTCAATACTTAGAAATGAAACCGTGACGAACAAGGAGAGTAAAACTATAGCCATCGCAGCATTTCTTTCAGCAAATTTTGCCGTCGAGATGGGATATTTGTGTCTCAGCCAGCGGGCAATCAACAAGGGCAAGATTAGACCCAAGACGGGTACAGTCAGATAACCTAGCGCCTGATATGAAAAGGCTGCCATTCCATAAAAATCCAGTAAGGTATAAATGACGACTGAACTGACTAATGTAGACAGAAAGATCATATAAACACTGGGATGGACCATTCCTCCTGCGCTGCGACTGATGGTCAATGCGGTGATGGCGCTGGGTGCAGCCAGCAACAGGGCTAAGGCAAAGAACCAGGTCCTAGTGCTATCATCTGATAAAGTACCCAGAAGTCCTATTGTCAACGGCAGCAAAGCAAAGCGGATCAGCAGTCGATCTCCTGGGAACAGCCGTTCTTTATAT
>JBDLIF010000373.1:0-3050 GCA_039714955.1 Pseudomonadota bacterium
GCCAGTTCACAATAGAAATGAGCAGTTTGCATCTGCAAGATCCCATCTCTACCCGGCCCCAGTTTCTCGGCAATCTCCAGACAACGCTCCCAATCCTTCTCCTGCTGATAGATTTCCAGCAGATGGGTCAGCGCCTGCTCGTTGTAGAGTTTGGTCTCAATCAACTCAACGAAAAGGTTTTCCGCCCTGTCGAACAGACCCGCCCGCATATAGTCCACCCCCAGTTCCAGCAACGCCTGAGCTCGCTGTTCCCGATCAAGTGCCGGTCTGGCGATCAAATTCTGGTGAATGCGTATCGCCCGTTCCACCTCGCCCCGGCGACGAAACAGGTTGCCCAACGCGAGATGTGTCTCCACCGTCTCGCTATCCACCTCCAACATCTTGATGAAAAGATCGATGGCCTTGTCAGGCTGCTCATTCAGCAGATGGTTCAGCCCTTGAAAATAGGCAGGGGAAAAATCCTGAGGCTGTTGCTGCTCACGTTTCGCCATGCTGCGTCGTGCCGCTATCCAACCGGACGCGGCAGCCACGGGAATCAGCAGTAACACCAACTCAAGCATCAGCTGCTACTTGTCCTTTAGAGGAATGGTGCGAAGGTTATTGACCTCTTCGCTCACCAGTTTGGACCTTCTTTTCAACGCGGCATTCTCCCGTTTCAGCGCAACTACCAAACCTATTGCCGACAGGATGCCAATCACCACACCGACGCCAAGGGCTACAGTAATAATGAGGGAAAGGGGCAACTCCCGGCTGTCAAAGTAGTAGTTGAAGAGGACTGGATCACTATTGTGGACCGCGAAAACGGCACCCAACATCATGATAATAAGAATGAAAAGAAGTTTTACGATACGCATTGAGCACTCCATCGATCCCTAACTCAGGATCCCATTTTCGCCTACTCAACAGCGCTTTTAAACTTTTTTATGTGCTTCTGTGAATTATAAATAGGGTCTATGCGTAGTCATCAACAAGACCATCACTGACAAGCCCGGCGTGGGTGGTGTTTGTTTTGTCCAGTATAGTTGTTTCATGCTCACCTGAGTGGCCATACCCGCCTCTCTCTGGCTCTTGGTCCTGGGGTGCATCCGAGCCATTGCGTTGACCAACATCCACATCGGCCAGATTGAGATTGGCCTCACCAAGCATCTCCCTCAATCGGGGGATGGCCGCTTCGAGCGCCTCACGGGTAGGTGCCTGTGTCGTGATAAAACTGACACTGGCCTGGTCATTATGAACCGAGATGCGGATCTCCAGCGGACCCAGATTGGGTGGTGTCAGTTTCATTTCGGCGTTCTGGATATTGCGTCCCATCATCCATTGGATCCTTTCGCCAACCGCCTTGTCCCAACCGGGCTGGCCGACGGGTATCTCCACTGGGAGCATCACTCCACCAGGTCTGCCTGGCAGCGTGCTGGCCAAGGATTGCAGGCCGGTCAGAGGCGTCTGACCAGTCAGTTCACTCCCACTGCGGGCATCGAAGAGATGCTGCATGCCTTCCTTGGTCACACCGAGAAACGCAGCAACGGAGGTTCGATCAGCCTGCCCTGTCTGCGTCTCCATCAGTAGACCCTGTTTACTCGCCGTTAACACGAGCGGTTTGATGGGCTCAGGTTGAATAGATGACGCCCCGCCGAATTGCAGCGGCAACGCTTTGCCCCCCGCAACAGCCTGATCCGGCATGAAACTGCCGTTCTGTAGTGCCTGTAAAGCGGGTACCGGCTCCAGGGGTATCCTGACCGTCCAGCCCAGCCCCGGCTGACTGCCAATCTCCAGTGTATCCACCGCCTCCTGCATCGCCTGTTCGAAGGTTATGGCCACCGGCTGTTCCGCAGACTCGGTCGCCTGAGAGACCTCTGAAACCTCCGCCGCTGGTGACCCTGGCTTGGTTGCTTGAGCTGAAGGTGTTATGGGTAACTGAGACATGGAGAGGCGGACCTGTTATCTGCTGGTGATTGGCAGATAAACGGCAAGAAATGGGCCAATCCATTGCTTTTGTTTTTTCCGATCATGTTCAGGATGCCGCCAAGCCAGACCTGAGATCCGTTTACAGCAGCTCCCCGGCACTGGCGCGGCGCCAGCTGGCCGATAGCAGGCGCCAATCATCATCCTCCAGGATCAGCTCGGCCTCCAGCCGAATCAGGTCTCCCCGCCACTGGGCCAGGGAGTCATCCCTATCCGGCCGGTTACCCGCTACACCGGCATAGAGCACAACCCGGGCCGAGCTATTGTTCAGCAGTGAAATCTCTAGAATCTGTTTCAGGACATGGATCGATTTGTGGCGCAGAAAATAGCCCATCAGCAATCTTTTCAACGCCTTATGATCACGCCCCGCCTCATCTGTATAGTTGAATGAGATCAGTTTGGCGGATGCATCCAGGGATCGGCGCTCCACCGCAACCTCCGCGGCATCGAGCAGCGCCTTTATCCGGTCCTCAGGAGGTACCTCTGCTTGACGACTGCATCCCCCCAACAGAATCCCAGCCAGGAGGCCGCGGCAGACAAATCTCCAACCCTGAGATAGGCCGATTCCAGTCACTTCAAATCAAGCACATCCTGCATATCGAAAAGACCGCTCTCCTTCAGGGCAATCCAACTGGCCGCCCGCACCGCGCCCCGGGCAAAATTCATGCGACTGGAGGCCTTATGGGCAATCTCCACCCGCTCACCCTCCAGGGCGAACCAGACCGAGTGTTCACCCACGATGTCACCCGCGCGAATGGTCTCGAAACCGATGGTCTTGGAATCGCGTGGACCGGTCTGACCTTCGCGGCCGTAGACCGCGCACTCATTCAGATCCTGGCCCAGGACGTTAGCCACCACTTCACCCATATGCAGTGCCGTACCGGATGGCGCATCCACCTTGTGCCGGTGATGAGCCTCGATCACCTCGATATCCGCCTCTTCGCCCATCACCTTGGTGGCGATCTCCAGCAGCTTGAAGCAGAGGTTGACCCCAACGCTCATGTTAGGCGCGAATACGATACCGATCTCACGGGCGGCATGCTCCAGCTCCTGCTTTTCGCTATCACTGAGCCCCGTGGTACCGATAA
>JBDLIF010000374.1:0-3040 GCA_039714955.1 Pseudomonadota bacterium
CAACGCGCCCGAGGCTCACCACCAGGGTAGCGCTTTGCTTCCGGCATATCGATATCCGGCATCGCCTCACGTGCTGAATCAATCTCCAGCAGTAGCGGCACAATAGGATGGGCATAGGGTGTTACCGACAGCTCGATCCGCCCCTCCTTGGCCAGCCGACCATATCGACCGGTCAAAGAATCGAGCACTTCCCAGATCAGTTCCACCAGCCGCTTACGGTCATCCACATCGAAATCGCGACCCTTACTCTGCAGCGAACGAATTCTTATGTCATTGATACGACAGCACTCACCCACCCAGGCCAGGTGGTACCAGACAAGCAGGTCGACCATAAACCTGTCGTTGAGATAGTCAACCATCTCCGCATGCTCCAGCACCTGCCTGGCCAGACTGGCAAGGTCGGCAAAGTGCTTGAAGCGATGGATCAGATGGTGCTCATTGGCCCGCAGGCAGGCGCTGATCAAGGTCTTTCTGGACTTGGCGTCAACCGGCAGGCCAGGACCCGCCAGGGCAGCCAACAGAGGATCCCGAATCAGTCTGCCCTTTTCCAGCCACCCCTTTATCTGATTGACATAGTCGTCAATCTGCTCCAACAGGACGGGGGCGAAATTGACCACCGCCCGGGCATCCGGATTATTCTCCAGATGGGAGGCCATGTCCGAATAATCCTTGATGCCATGCAGATAGACCCAGGGGAGATAGTATTCACTCTGTTCCGGCCCCTTGTAGCAGGGCTGGTGCATATGCCAGCAGAAAACGACTTTGAGCCGATTTCGGCTATCTGACATAGTGAATAACCTGACCCAACATCTCAGGCGTTACCAGTACTACCCCTCCTTCGCTGACATAGAAGCGTTCGGCATCGGCTGCCGCATCCTCGCCAATCACCGTCCCTTCCGGAATCTCGCAACCCCGATCTATCACCGCCCGGGTAATCCTGCAGTTACGCCCGATATTCACATCCGGCAATATCACACTATCCTCCACCCTGCTGTAGGAATTGAGCCTGACGTTGGAAAACAACAGGGAATTCCTCACGGTTGCACCTGATATGACACAGCCACCCGAGACCATGGAGTCCACCGCCATGCCACGCCGGTCCTCATCATCGAAGACAAACTTGGCCGGAGGCAGCTGTTCCTGATAGGTCCAGATCGGCCAGCTCCTGTCGTACAGATTCAGCGGCGGGGTAACCCCGATCAATTCAAGGTTGGCGGCCCAGAAGGCGTCCACCGTACCCACATCCCGCCAGTAGGCCTGCTTACCACTGTTCGGATCATTAAACGGGTGGGCCAGTACGCGATAGTTTTTGATCACCCTTGGAATGATGTCCTTACCAAAGTCGCGGGAAGAGTCCGGGGTGTCCGCGTCTTTAATCAACTGTTCAAACAGGAACTTTCGGTTGAATACATAGATCCCCATGGAGGCAAGGGCCACATCGTCATGTCCAGGTATCGGTTCGGGGTTGGCCGGTTTTTCCTTGAATTCGATGACCCGGTTCTCCTCATCGACACTCATCACCCCGAAACCCTTGGCCATCTCCAGATCCACGGTCAGGCAACCCACGGTCATATCCGCTCCGGATTCCACGTGCTCGGCGATCATCGTACCGTAATCCATCTTATAGACGTGGTCGCCCGCCAGGATCAAAACATAGTCCGGATTGTGATTACGCAGGATGTCCAGGTTCTGATAGACCGCGTCCGCGGTCCCCTCATACCAGTTGCTCTCAATCCGTTGCTGAGCGGGCAACAGCTCCACGAACTCGCCAAACTCCCCGCGCAGGAACCCCCAACCCCGCTGAATGTGCAGAATCAGGGAGTGGGCCTTGTATTGGGTCAGCACCCCAACGCGACGGATACCGGAGTTGATGCAGTTGGAGAGGGGAAAATCCACGATGCGAAACTTACCCCCAAAAGGTACCGACGGCTTTGCGCGCCACTTGGTCATATCCTTGAGGCGTGACCCACGCCCTCCCGCCAGGATCAATGCCAAGGTATTTCGTGTGATGCGGCTGACAAAACGCGGATGCTGTTCTGACATGATACTTCTCCCTCTTTCAATCCCTAGACGACTGTTGTTGTAATAAACACAGATTAAACCCTTCCTATGTTACCATCATGTGCCCTTCGAGGCGTACCCGAAGAAGCGAGATTTTTTGATATGAAGCAAGCAACACATGATACTTTTCCGGAACCCTTGCAACGCCTCATCGAGGCGCGTCACCACGATCCTTTCGAGGTGCTGGGATGCCACACGGAAGGTAACCAATCGCTGGTCCGCGTTCTGCTGCCCAGGGCCAAATCGGTAATTTTGCTTGAGACCAGCCAGGTATTACAGCGCATCGAAGGAACCGATATTTTTGAAGGCCGCTTCACTGACCCCATCCCCGATTGTTACCAGCTTGCATGGGAGGATGAGTTCGGGCAGAGGCACCAGCATTACGACCCCTACTGTTTCCCACCCCAGCTAGCAGAATTCGATCTCCACCTGTTCGGCGAAGGCCGACATCGCCATGCCTATCGTTTCCTCGGGGCTCATCCCCACCAGGTAGATGGCATAGCGGGCATGCTGTTTGCCGTCTGGGCCCCGAATGCCGCCCGGGTCTCGGTGGTGGGCGACTTCAACCAGTGGGATGGCCGGGTTCACCCCCTGAGGGTGAGGGGCGGTTGCGGAATCTGGGAGCTCTTCATCCCCGGTCTACAGCTGGGTGCCATCTATAAATTCGAGATCCGTTCCAACGCGGGGGATACCTCCCTGCGAACCGATCCCTATGGCAACCACTTTCAATTGCGCCCGGAGACCGCCGGCATAGCAATCGCCGGCGACAGATTCACCTGGGATGATGCGGAGTGGCTCTCCACCCGCGAACAGACCAACTGGCAGCAGGCCCCCATGTCCACCTATGAGGTCCACCTTGGCTCATGGCAAAGGGATGAAGAGGGTAACTTTCTCAACTACCGGGAACTCGCCCACCGGCTCTGTGAACATGCCAAATCGACCGGTTTCACCCATATCGAGCTGCTGCCGATCACCGAAC
>JBDLIF010000375.1:0-3037 GCA_039714955.1 Pseudomonadota bacterium
TGAGATGGGCTTTGTATATAATTATGCACTGAATGTGAATTTTTGCCTACCGGGATGCTGGGTCAACCGGCTGAGTATTCTTGTAAAAAATGTGGTGTCAGGTACAAATCTTAATTCACATGAGTGCGGTATCTCCCTATTGACCTGGTTCCTGGGGCTCAACTATCTTTCATGTTGTATAACCCGTTGGGTCTATGCAGCCCTTCTGGTGTGAGTCAATGAGGGCAGGAAGATCTCGTTTCTCCAGTCAGATCCAACTAAACCTGACGAGGGCAACAAGGATAATGCAGGGAAAAATACAGATTAAAAGACCTTTTCTACCAACTAAATTCAAACAAGAGTGAGGGCTGGATATGCTGAAACCAGGCGAGAATGCACCGGAATTTTCACTTCCGGATTCAGATATGAAGATGGTTGATTCCAGGGATTTTCTCGGGAAAAACTATCTTGTGCTCTATTTCTATCCCAAAGACGATACCACTGGATGTACCATAGAGGCAGTGGAATTATCGGACCTGATGGATGATTTCCAACGGCTTGATACCCTTGTTTTTGGTATCAGTAGGGATAATTGTGTCAGTCATGCCTCGTTTCGTGACAAGCATGGTCTGACGGTACAACTCTTGGCGGATACCGAGGGTGAGGCCTGTAAGTCCTATGGTGTCTGGCAGGAGAAGGAAAAAAACGGCGAGAAGCGCATGGGTATTGTGCGTTCCACTTTTGTAATCGATAAAGAAGGTGTTGTGCGTCAGGCAATGTATGACGTAAAACCCAAGGGGCATGCCGTCCAGGTATTGGATTTACTCAGACAGGTAAGGTGAAGCTTCGAACCCAGATCCTGCTATTTCTGTTTCTGTTTGGCCTTACGCCATTGACCGCAATGGTGTTGACCAGCCTGCCATTTGTGCTGGATCGTTTGGAGCTCTTCTACCATACAGCCCACCTGCAGAATCTACGTGCCGATTTTCGCGACCTTGATGAGCATCTCGCCGGTCGTCATGAAGTGGTGCGGCTGCTGGCAAAATTGCCGGAGCCCAGTCTGATCCTTGGAGAGGCGGTCGGCGAGAGCAAGGAATCCATCGATCAGGCCAGGGTTCGCTATACCCGCTGGGTCAATCAGATTCTGCAGGGCCATCTCGATATCATCCAGATTCTATTCCTTGATGATCAAGCCAAGCCACGCTTCTGGCTGCAGTTGAATCCCAGCACCCAGCATTGGGAACCCACGATTCGTAACCCGGACATGCCATCCAAGAGTTTTTTTCAACAGGGCATGCAACAGGATTTTGGTGGGGTCTCCGTGAGTAAGATCAGCCTCAATCCGGGGGCCGCCCTGACCGATCCACGACGCTTCATGACACTGCGCCTGTTCAGCATCATCGCTGGGCGAGGTGAAGCGGCTGGCATGGAAGCAATAGGTGCGGTGCTGGTGAATATTGACGTGGGTGGCATGGCCCGCGCCTATAGGAATACCCACTGGGTCACGGATGATGGGGCCTATCTGCAGGAGCGTTTGACCGGAGAGGAGCGGCCAGCGGCCTTTGATGATTTCGCAGGGCTAGAACAGATCTTTGCGTCCGGCAAACTGGCCCTCTGGGAAGGACAGGCTGGACAGGTGATCTGGGTGCCGCTGTTCATGACGGAAGACTCAGGGCCCTTATGGCTGGGGCGTTCGGTCGATCCGTCGCCGGTATCCCAATTTCGTAACAACTTGATCATCAGGGTTTTGACTATTGCCTTGGTCGCTTTGGGGATTGTTCTCCTGTCAGCACGACTATTCGCCACCAGTATTTCGCGCTTTGGTCAAGTGCTGACGGAACGGATCGGTCGGGTGTTGCGTCAGAATGAGTCGGTTCGCTTCGATTGGCGCGGTCCACGAGAGATTCGGGTTCTTGGTCGGGAATTGACTACGCTTGCTGAAACCCATGCGCGGCATACCAGGGAGCAACGGCGCTACGCAAAACAGCTGGAGGAGTCGAACCGCTACAAATCGGAATTTCTCGCCAATGTCAGCCATGAGCTGCGCACGCCACTGAATTCCATACTCTTGTTGTCGAAAATGCTCAGAGAAGGGGGAACCTCGCTAACCGAAGAGCAGAAAAAACAGTTGCGGGTCATTCACGAGGCGGGCAGTGATCTCAAGGAATTGATCGATAACATTCTAGACCTGTCCAGAATAGAGGCGGGCCAAGCCAGCTTCAGCCTGGAGCAGATTGAGGTACATCAACTGATTGGGGAGCTGATCGAACTGCTCAAACCCCAATTCGTTGCCAAGGGGCTGAGCCTTACCGCCGAATATGCTGACGATGTGCCTGGGAGCTTTCACTCCGATCTGCCTAAGGTACGGCAGATACTGAAGAATTTTCTCTCTAATGCATTGAAGTTCACCCGTGAGGGTGGGGTTGTCATGCATGCCTATCGACAGAATGACACTCGCTCCTGTCCCCTCTGTATAGCGGTGATTGACAGTGGAATTGGCATCCCGCCGGACAAGCATGAGCTCGTTTTCGATGCCTTTAAACAGGCCGATGGTTCGACCAGTCGCTTATATGGAGGCACGGGGCTGGGGCTCAGTATCAGCCGGGATTTGGCTGGCCTGCTGGGAGGTTATATCGAGATGCAAAGTGAGGAGGGTGCAGGTGCCACGTTCACGCTCTGTCTGCCATTGGAGACGGATCAGGTCATGTTGCAGAGCCAATTCCAGGTGGAGACTCCCGCCCAGCTGATAATGGGTGGCGAAGATGTGGTTGAGTCAGAGGATGCTGATCATACGACCGAATTCAACGGTGAGCGGGTGTTGCTGGTGGACGATGATCTGCGGAATCTGCTGGCGCTGACCCCATTATTGGAGGGTTGGGGGCTGGAGGTGACGGCGGCTGGAGATGGTAAAGAGGCCATGGAGACGCTGGAAGAGGATGCGGAGTTCTTGCTTATCTTGCTGGACATCATGATGCCGGAGAAGGATGGCTATGATACGATCAGGGATATTCGAGCTGAGCGGCGCTTCCACAAACTGGCGATTATTGCTCTATCCGCG
>JBDLIF010000376.1:0-3028 GCA_039714955.1 Pseudomonadota bacterium
CGGAACAGGGGCAGTTCATCCTCACTGACGATATAGAAGTCATCAAACAGGAGATCGCCCGCTCCCGCGAGGACGAAAACGCCTGGCCGAAGATTCACTACCTTTGGCCCCAGCACCCAATTGCCGAGTGGGTTGGTGACCGGATGCTCGCCGCCTTCGGCCGTCACACCGCCCCGGTCATCGAACTGCCGGAAGGCCTCTCCAACGGCGAATCGGTATTCATCATCAACGGCATGGTCCCCAACCGCAAGAGTCATCCCCTGGTCAACGAATGGCTGGGTGTCTCTTTCAAGGACGATACATTCCATCGCATCGAACCCTTTGCCGACCTGTTGAACCGCACCGGACTAGGCGCCCAACCCATTCCCAACCGGGGTAAGTCCCTCCCGCTGGAACGACTGCAAAAACAGCTGCCCGCCGCAGTCACCAAGGCACACGCTTGGGTGATAGAAAAACGGGATGCCTTCGAACAGCAGATCAATCAAAAACTCGATGAGCAACTCACAGAACTCGACCGGCTGCGCGAGCGGCAGATGCAGCAACTGGAACTCAGCCTGCAGGGCTCCAGACAACAGGAGGGGGCCAAGGCCCATCTCAGGGCGACCAGAGAGCAGGACATCAACACGCTCTTTGATCAATACATCCAATGGGTGGAAGAGACCATGACCACTGAGCGCCAGCCCTGGCTACAGGTGATCTGTGTGCTTATCTCGGCGCAGGGAGATAGCTGAACATGCCTATTGCAGACACATCCGCCACCTATATCGGCATCAACAACGAAAACGAGTTCTATAGCCACCACTACCTCAGCGAGGTCTTCCGTGGCGACATCAAGGCCAGCCTCGATGCCTGGTCCGCTATGGAGGAAGAGGGGGGTGAAAAGTCCCCCGTCTCCCGGCTCAAGGGTATCTACCGCGACTACTTCGCCGCTACCGAGCGCCTGCGTCGCGAACGCAGCGCCCGGGCGCGCATCGACCTGCAGCGGGAGATCTTCGAACGGTTGACCCAGGTGTTGGGCTACCCCTGGCAACCGCAAAACCTGCAACTTGAGGACGGCAGCGAGATTCCTGTCCTCGCCGCACTGGATCAGGGTGGTGCGCCGGAACTGCTGCTGATCGGCGCCTACGATTCCGAACAGGAGGGCGCCGACCCTCTCATTCTGACACCCGACCGGGCCCAGTTCCACGGCGTGCTACCGCCCGACCCCGCCATTCTCAAGGAGAGCTGGAACGACATCATCAGCAAGCGTATCCACGCTCAATCTCATCCGCCGCGTTGGGTGTTGCTGCTCTCCGACCGGCAACTGCTGCTGATCGACCGTCTCAAGTGGAACCGCAACCGCCTGCTGCGCTTCGAATGGGAAGAGATCCTTGGCCGTCGCGATGACGCCACCCTCAAAGCCACCGCCGTACTGCTGCACCGCGACAGCCTGTTGCCGGCGCAAGGCAAAGGCGGCCAGAGCCTACTCGATAGCCTGGACGAGAATGCTCACAAACACGCCTTTGCTGTCAGCGAAGACCTTAAATATGCCCTGCGCCAGTCCATCGAACTGCTCGGTAACGAGGCCGCCCAATATCTCATTGAACACACCAAGACCGGCTACACCGGCAAACAAGCCCTCGATCCCGATCAACTCAGCCGTGAGTGCCTGCGTTATATGTACCGGCTGCTCTTCCTCTTCTATATCGAGGCCAGGCCTGACCTGGGCTATGTACCCCTGCAGTCCGAGGCCTACCGCCAGGGCTACAGCCTGGAGAGTCTGCGGAACCTGGAACTGGTGCGCCTGGAGAGCGAGGAGTCGCGCAATGGCCACTTTTTCCACCACTCCATTCAGCGGCTATTCGGCCTGATCCACCAGGGCTATAGCGGCGTGCGGGACCATCAGGCGACCCTTGAGCTGGAGTCGATCCACCACAGTTTCCATATCGAGCCACTCGACAGCCACCTGTTCGACCCCCAATACACTCCCCAACTCAACAAGGTGGTGTTCCGCAATGAGACCCTGCAGCAGGTGATCCGCAAGATGTCGCTGACCCGGCCTGGTCAGGGTAGAAGGCGCCGGGGACGGGTCTCCTACGCCCAGCTCGGCATCAACCAGCTGGGTGCGGTCTATGAGGCGCTGCTCTCCTATCGGGGCTTTTTCGCCCAGACCGATCTCTATGAGGTGAAAAAGGCCGGCGCCGACCCCACCGAGCTGGAGACCGGCTATTTCGTGTCCGCTGGCGAACTCGAGCAGTACACTGAAGAGGAGCGGGTCTACGACCGGGACGAGCAGGGCCACAGGAGACTGCGGCTGTTCGAAAAGGGCCGCTTCATCTACCGTCTGGCGGGCCGCGACCGGCAGAAGTCCGCCTCCTATTACACCCCCGAGGTACTCACCAAGTCCCTGGTCAAGTACGCCCTCAAGGAGCTGCTGCAGGAGAAGTCCGCTGATGAGATCCTGCAGCTCACCATCTGCGAGCCCGCCATGGGTTCCGCCGCCTTCCTCAACGAGGCGGTCAACCAGCTTTCCGAGGCCTATCTTGAACGCAAACAGGCGGAGCTGAATCAGCGCATCCCCCACGAGGATTACACTGCCATCCTGCAGCAGATGAAAATGCGCATCGCCGACTGCAACTGCTTCGGTGTCGACCTCAACCCGGTGGCGGTTGAGTTGGCGGAGGTCTCCCTCTGGCTCAATGCCATCCACGCCGGCCGCCAGGTGCCCTGGTTCGGTTATCAGCTCTTCAACGGCAACAGCCTCATCGGCGCCCGCCGCCAGGTCTACGAAACCCATCTGCTCGACAAACATAAAAAGGGCGAGGCCTGGTACGACCAAGCCCCCATCCGCACGACCGATGCGGTTCGTACCTCACCACATCCTACATCCTCCAACGTAGGATGTGGTGAGCCTGCGCGCCCCGAAGGAAGTGCCCTTGGGGTAAACCGCATCAATCGTGAAAACAGCAAAACGGGCAGAACCCCAACCCAGGTCTACCATTTTCTCCTCCCCGACCCGGGCATGGCCCACTACAGGGACAAGACCGCC